>DASYMT010000394.1:0-7860 GCA_036008925.1 Acidimicrobiales bacterium
CCTGCGGCCAAGAAGTCGACGGCCAAGAAGACCGCGGCCAAGCGGGCCCCGGCCAGAAAGGCGACCAAGGCCGCCAAGAAGCGCTAGGCCGTCGGAGCTGGAGAAGGAACCTGACCTGTGGGTTGATGGATCACACTCTCAACGAGGACGGCACTCGCTGAGGATGCGAGGCCCGGTATCGACCCACAGGTCGGGCAGATCTTGCTGGTGGAGAACGGCGAGGGGGCGGCCCGTCGTGCCGAAGTCATCGGGCGGACCCGCCACGGCCTCGTCGTGCGGGCACCGGTCGCCGCCGCCGACGTGCGCAGCGCCCGCCCGAAACCGCGTTCGGCCAGGTGCGGCGACGGTCGTGACGCAGGCCTCCCTTCCTCGCCACGGCCCCCGACGCCACGACCGCGTGGCCCTCGGGGAGCGGCGGAGCTGACTTCGCCCGCCTTCGAGCGGCCGCGCCGATGCGTCGCTGATGCGTCGGCGACGCGACGCCCACCCGGTTCAGGCCTGGCCCACTCCGGCCGTCTTCATGGGCCGTTAGAGGCGGGTGATCAGCTTGAAGGCCTCGCCGAAGGGCAGGCCCGCCAAGGCCCCGTGCTCGGCCAGGCGCTCTTCCATCACGGCCCGGAAGGACGCCACCTGCTCGGCGTCGCCCTCGTCGTCCACGTGCATGGTCGAGCGCAACTGCGAGCGGTGTTCCAGCAGCGCGGCGAACTTGGCATCCACGAAGGCGGCCACGTCCTCCACGTGATCGGGCTCGTCGGCCTCCCACAACAACAGCGCGCTCGGCCGCCAGGGCGGGACCTGCTGTTCGGGGAAGAAGTGCGGGTCGCGCGCAGCCACGATCCCCTCCACCGCCAGCAGGCCCGCGTTGCGGTGGTCGGGGTGCAGCCGGTAGCGCTTCCACGGGTCATGTCCGAGGACCACGTCGGGCTGCAGCACCCGGATCCAGTAGGCCACCTCCCAGCGCTGGCGCAGGCCCGACTCCAGCTCGCCGTCTGGCCACCCGAGGAACACGACCTCGCCCTTGCCGCCCAGCGCCCGCGATGCGGCCCGCTGCTCCTCCTGGCGCAGCGCCACCAGCCTGGCCGTGTCCTCCGCTGGGTCCCACGACCCCTTCGACCCGTCGGTGCACACCAGGTGGTGGATCGAGCAGCCCGCGGCCGCCCACTTGGCCAGGGTGCCGCCGCAGCCGAACTCCACGTCGTCGGGGTGGGCGCCGATGGCCAGCGCCCGCTTGGGCGTTTCAAGCGGCAGCGTCTCGAGCGGCGGCGTTTCGCGCGGCGAGGCCGGCATCAGGACAACACGTAGTCGAGGTCGGCGGGCACGTCCACGTCCCACGCCAGCAGCGGCTCGGCCACCACCCGCACCGGCAGGTCGAGGCGCCGGGCCTCGGCCATGTGCCGGTCGAACGAGCCCGGCCCGTACGAGAACCCGAATCCGGCGCCCGAAGGCACGCACACCACGTTGGTCCCGTCCCGCCGCCGGTCGGGCACCAGGGTCACGCCGCCGAAGTGGGCCACCCAGGCCAGGTCGGTGGCCAAGGGCAGGTCGGCGTGGGCCACGATCACCTGGCGGGCGCCCGCCGCGGCCAACTGCGACACGCCCGCCTCCACCGCCCCGTTCAGCCCCCGCCCGGGCTCGGCCAGCACGATGGCCCCACGCGTGGCGGCCCACACCGCCACCTCGGCGTCGTCGCACACCACGGCCACCGGCAGCGGCTCTGCGGCGGCAAGGACCCGTTCGGCCATGGCCTGGGCCAGCGCGGCCCGACGGGCCGGGGGCAGGGCGGGCGCAAGGCGCAGCTTGGCCTCGGCGAAGGCCTTGACAGGCACGAGCACGGCGACGGGACCGAGGGCCACCAACGGAGTCTACGGAGCACGACGGCCTAGGCTCGCCGGCCGTGGCCACCAAGGTTGCCGTCATCGGTGCGGGCTCGTGGGGCACCGCAGTCGCGGCCATCGCCGCAGGCCGGGTCGACACCACCTTGTGGGCCCGCAGGCCCGAGCTGGCCCG
Organism: Acidimicrobiales bacterium; assembly: GCA_036008925.1. Classification (GTDB taxonomy): domain Bacteria; phylum Actinomycetota; class Acidimicrobiia; order Acidimicrobiales; family JAUTXP01; genus DASYMT01. The sequence continues at coordinate 2,008 of DASYMT010000394.1, forward strand.
CCAGATCGCGGCCGACCACCTGAACGGCGACTATCTGCCCGACTACCGGCTGCCCCCGTCGCTCCAGGCCACCTCCGACCTGGCCGAGGCCACGGCCGACGCCGACGTGGTGGTGATGGGCGTCCCCTCCCACGGCTTTCGCGACATCCTGGGCGAGTGCACCGCCGGGCTGCGGGCGGGCGTGCCGGTGGTGAGCCTGACCAAGGGCGTGGAGCAGGCCAGCCTGAAGCGCATGACCGAGGTGGTGGCCGAGCTGCTGCCCGACAACCCGCACGGCGTGCTCACCGGGCCGAACCTGGCCAAGGAGATCATGGCGGGCCAGCCCGCCGCGTCGGTCATCGCCATGACGGACGAGGCCCTGGCCGCCGACCTCCAGCAGGTGTTCAGCACGGACGTGTTCCGCGTCTACACCAACCCGGACGTGGTGGGGTGCGAGATCGCGGGCGCCCTGAAGAACGTGATGGCCATCGCCTCGGGCATGGCCGACGGCATGGGCTTCGGCGACAACACCAGGGCCGCCCTCATCACCCGCGGCCTGGCCGAGCTCACCCGGCTCGGGGTGGCCCTGGGCGGGCAGCCCCTCACCTTCTCCGGGCTGGCGGGGATGGGCGACCTGGTGGCCACCTGCATCAGCCGCCAGAGCCGCAACCGCTTCGTGGGCGAGCAGCTCGGGCGGGGCCGCACCATCGACGAGGTCATCGCCGACATGAAGATGGTGGCCGAGGGCGTGAAGACGTCGAAGGCGGTGGTCGCCCTGGCCGACCAGGCCGGCGTGGAGATGCCCATTGCCGAGCAGGTCGTGGCCGTGCTGTACGACGGGAAGAGCGCGGCGGACGTCATCCCGTCCCTCATGCGCCGACAGGCCAAGGCCGAGCTGCACGGCATCAGCCGCTGATGGGGCTGAAGACCTGGGCCTTGCGGCGGGCCTTCGGGCGCTTCCGCATCACCGACGACATCGTCCGCCATCTCTCCACCTTCCAGCGCCTGGGCGAGACGGTGGAGGTCGAGCTGCCCGGCGAGCTGCTGCCGGTCGGCGCCCGCACCGTGTTCCGCGCCCTGCGCACCCGGGCCGCCGCCCAACTGGGCGTCGACTGGGTCTGGCCCCACTGGCTGGAGCGCCAGCTCGACCCCGACTCGCCCGCCTTCATCCCCCGCGGCCACCTGCCCGTGCTCACCAACCTGACCGGGCGCAACTGGACGATGGTGGGCAGCATCGGCTCCGAGCGCGAGGCCATCGTCGACCCCCGCGGCCTGGTCACGCCCTGGTTCGACGGCTGGTCGCTCGACTGGTGGATCGGCGCCGACGACCGCTGGCACTTCCCGTCCCGGGACGCGGGCGTTCGCCAGCGCCTGGTCGACAACGCCCCGGTGGTGGAGACGGCCATGCGCGTCCCCAGCGGCGACGCCGTGCAGCGGGTCTACGCCGTCCCCGGCGAAGAGGACCTCGTGGTGGTGGAGATCGAGAACCGCTCGCCCATCCCGTTCGCGGTGGCCCTCGCCGTGCGCCCGTACAACCCCGAGGGGCTGGCCGTGGTGGAGCGCATCCGCCTGGTCGACGACGCCGTGACCGTGGACGGCCGCCCCGCGCTGCTCTTCCCCAAGCGGCCCGCCCGCATGGCGGGGTCGACCTTCCACGAGGGCGACGTGGTGGAGACGGTCACCGCGGGCGCGGCGGGCGACCGCCTGCCCGAGCCGCTGCGCTGCGACGTGGGCCTGGCCACCGCCGCCTTCATCTTCCCGCTGGCCCACACCGCGGTGCTGCGGGTGGCGGTGCCGCTGTCGGCCGAGCGCCGCACCCGGCGGGCGGGCCTGACCCGGAGGCGGGTGGAGCGCATGCCGTCGCTGCCCAAGGCCCTCCCCACCAGCGACGAGGTGGCCAGGGGATGGGCGGCCCAGGCCCGTCGGGGCATGCGCCTGGAGCTGCCCGAGGGCAGGCTGGCCGACGCGGTGGAGGCCAACCGCCGCTACATGCTCCTGTTCCACGACGGCGCCGACATCACGCCCGGCCCGTACACCTACCACCGCTTCTGGTTCCGCGACGCGGCCTACATGGTGGTGGCCCTCGACCGCTACGGCTTCCACAAGGAGGCGGCCGAGGTCATCGCCTCCTTCCCCTCCCGCCAGCACATCGACGGCTTCTACTTCAGCCAGCGCCAGGAGTGGGACGCCAACGGGGCCGCCCTGTGGGCCATGGCCGAGCACTGGCGCCTCACCCGCGACCTGGCCTGCATCGACGCCGAGTCGGTGGCCAAGGGCGTGCGCTGGATCGAGCGCAAGCGCCACGCCAAGCGCCGCCGCAAGGACCCGGCGCTCACCGGCCTGCTGCCTGCCAGCGTGTCGGCCGAGCACCTGGGGCCGTTCGACTACTTCTACTGGGACGACTTCTGGTCGCTTCGGGGCCTGCTCGACGGGGCCCTCCTGCTCGACGCGGCCGGGGTGCCCGAGGCCGCGGCGGCGGCGTCCCAGTGGGCGGGGGAGCTGCGGGCCGACCTCGACCGCTCGATGCAGATCGTGGCCGAGCGGCTGGGGACGGCGGCGGTGCCCGCCGGGCCGCGCCGGCGGGTCGACCCCGGGCTCATCGGGTCGCTGGTGGCCTGTTACCCCTTGCGGCTGCTGGAGGCCGAGGACCCGCGCATGGCGGCCACGGCCGAGACCGTGCGGGAGCGGTTCACCAAGGGGCCCGCCTTCTTCCAGGGCATCAGCCACACCGGGCTCGGCACCTACCTCACGCTGCAACTGGCCTTCGTGGAGCTGGAGGCGGGGGACCGGCGGGCGCTCGACCGGCTCCAGTGGCTGCTCGACGCGGCCACCCCGACCTTCACCTGGCCCGAGGCCATCCACCCCCAGTTGGGGGGCGGCTGCATGGGCGACGGGCACCACGGCTGGGCCGCGGCCGACTTCTTGTCCTTCGTGCGCAGCCTGCTGGTGCGCGAGGACTGGTCGTCCGGGGGCGACGGCCTGGTGCTGTGTTCCATGCTCCCCGACGCCTGGGTAGGGCAGGGCATCGAGGTCCACGACGCGCCCACCCACTTCGGCCGGGTCAGCTTTGCCGTCCGCTGGCACGGCGACCGCCCCGCCCTGCTGTGGGAGCTCGACGCCCACGACGGCCTGGGCCCGGTCCGCATCACCGCGCCCGGGCTCGACCCGGCCTGGTCGAGCGAGGACCGCCGGGGGGAGGCATTGCTGTCGGCCGGGATGGCGGCCCGGTGAGCGAGCAGCCGGGGCGGACGGCGCGGCCCGAGTCCGAGGAGCTGGCCCGGGTGTGGGCCTTCCTGCTCGACCGGGGCGTGCCCGCCGACGACATCCACCGGGCCGAGGGCGAGCACTCGCTGCACCTGCTGGTCATGGAGCAGCTCATCGTCCCCCAGCGGCCGCGGTACACGCCGGTGGAGGTGGCCGAGTTGGCGGGCATGTCGCTGGACGAGGTGCGCCGCTACTGGCGCAGCCTGGGCTTCCCCGACGTGCCCGACGACGTGGTGGCCTTCAGCGACTACGACCTCGAGGCCCTGGCCACGGTGAGCGGGCTGTTGAGCTTCCGCATGGTGGACGAGGCGGTGGCGGCCCAGATGGCCCGGGTGATCGGCTCGTCGATGGCGCGTATCGCCGAGGCCGAGATCACCGCCTCGCCCGTGCTGACCGGGGAGGCCGACGACCTGGCCAGGGCCGAGCTGCTGATGGCGACGGCCGACGCCACCATCCCGTCGCTGGCCCGGCTGCTGGAGTACGCGTGGCGGCGGCACATGCAGGCCGCGGCCCGGCGTGCCCTGCTGTTGCGGGGGACCGAGGACCCGTCGGGGGCGGCGGCCACGTTCGAGCTGGCCATCGGGTTCGCCGACCTGGTTGGGTACACGGCGCTGAGCCAGCAGTTGAACGAGCGGGAGCTGGCCGAGATGGTGGGGCGCTTCGAGGAGCTGGCCTACGACGTGGTGGTGCGGGGCAACGGCCGGGTGGTGAAGATGATCGGCGACGAGGCCATGTTCGTGTGCGCCGACGCGGCCGACGCCGTGCGCATCGCCCTCGACCTGTCGGACGCCTACGCCAGCGACGAGACGCTGTCGGACGTGCGGGTGGGGGTGGCGTGCGGCCCGGTGCTGGCCCGGGAGGGCGACTACTACGGGCCGGTGGTGAACCTGGCCAGCCGCATCGTGAACATCGCCAACCCGGGGTCTGTGCTGGTGTCGGAGGCGGTGCACGCGGTGCTGCGCGACGACGAGTCGGTGGCGTGGAAGCCGCTGCGGGCCCGGTACCTCAAGGAGATCGGGCGGGTGCCGCTGTGGTCGGTGGCCCGGGCCGGGGCCGACGACGCCGAGGCTCCGTCGACCAAGCGGGAGCGGTTCAAGCAGCGGGTGCGCCCCGGCCGCTTCCCGCTGGCCCCGCAGGAACCCTGAGCCGCCACCGAGCACGACGAGAACGCCCGCGGTTAGCGTGCCGCCATGCCCAAGTTCTTGATGTTCACCACGCTGGGCCCGGACGGCGCCGCCACCCTGCGGGAGAAGCCGGAGCGGGTGAAGGAGGTCAACGCCGAGGTCGAGGCGCTGGGCGTGCGGGTGCTGGAGCAGTACGTCCTGCTCGGCCCGTACGACTTCTGCAACATCCTCGACGCGCCGGACGAGAAGACCATGGCCAAGGTGGCGCTGATCCTGGGCGCCCGGGGGACGGTCAAGACCATGACGATGACGGCCATCCCGGTGGACGAGTACATCGCCGCCCTCCGGGCCTAGAGGCCGAGAACTACGCCCACCACATCCCTTGCCGACGCCGCTCGTGCCGCACGTCCTGCTCCTCGAAGTCGGTGGGCAGCACCGAGCCGTCGCTCATGCGCTTGAGCTTGTAGGCGTGGTCGAGCACCTGGGCCACCTCGAAGCCTCGGGACCACCGTCCGTCGAACCGGCTGCGCACCTCGACTCTGGTTCCCGGCTTCAGGTAGTCCTCCACGATCACTTCAGTTGCCAAGAGCTCGGACACTCGTCGCCTCCTGGGTCGCAGTACGCCGTTGTCGGATGACAGGCCCATGCTGAGCGGACTGCGGGTTCGGGAGTTGGGGGACCTTGCCGCCTTTGCCGGGAGGTTGCTGGCGGGATGCGGGGCCGAAGTCGAGTTTCCCAGCGCCGACGACACCCCCATGCTGACCGCTTGGCGCAGCCGGTTCAAGACCGATTTGCCAGTTTCTGAACCAGATCTCATCCTGGACGGCCGCCCGGCCGGGTCCCCGCCCCTGGACCATCCCGCTGACACCGCCGTCACCCGGGTCACCCGCTTCGGGGAGGACGGGCCGTGGGCGCGCTGGCGGGGGAGTGAGGCCGTCCACCAGGCCCTGGCCGGGGTCATGGCCCTCGACGGCTACGACGGCCGGGACGAGCCGCCGGTCATGTGCCAGGGCAACCAGGCCGAGATCGTGGGCGGCCTCATGGGCGCCATCGCGGGCCTGCTCCTCCTCAACGGGGCCAGTCGGACCGGCGCCAACCGGGCCGCCACCTCCTGGCACGAGGCCCTGGCCGTGGGCCACGAGACCGAGTTCGCGGCCTGGACGGCCCGGGGCGAGCGCCTGCTGCGCCACACCGGCCAGCACGCCTCGCACGAGGAGGACCCCCGCCGGTGGCAGTGGCCCGCGGCCGACGGCCGCCACGTCAACCTCATCCTCCCCGGTCTGACCCGGCAGCGCTGGGCCTCGATCACGGCCTGGCTGGACGAGCACGGCATGGCCGCCGACCTCACCGACGAGCGCTGGCTGAAAGGCTCGGTCCGACTGGCCGAGGAGAAGCACATCTTCGAGGTCATGGGCGCCTTCGTGGCCACCCTCCCGGCCGACGAGGCCTTCGAGGGCGGCCAGGCCCGCGACCTGCCGTGGGGCGT
>DASYMT010000395.1:0-3376 GCA_036008925.1 Acidimicrobiales bacterium
CGGGGCGGGAGGTTGGGCACCACGAACGCGGGCCCGCGGTCGCGCACGCAGCCGCTGACCGCCTGGTCCGACACGGCCAGCTCCACGTCGACCCGGTCCTCGGTCCCCAGGCTGCCGTGGCGCACCGCGTTGGTGACCAGCTCGCTCACGATGAGCTCCACCAGCCCGAGCTGCTCGTCCTCCACCCACGGCTGAAGCACCCGCACCACGGACCGGGCCGCGGCCACCGACACCGGGTGGGCGGGAAGCTGGAGCGAGAACCGCAGGTCACGCATAGTCGAACCACTCGGACACCCCCGCCGCGGCCAGCAGCCGGGTGACCGGCCCGTCGACCACGGCCAGGGCGAACGACAGCCCCCGCGCCGAGGCCGCGTCCCGGCCTTGCAACAGCGCCCGCAGCCCCGACGAGTCGATGAAGCCGACCTCGGTCAGGTCCAGCACGACGCTGGTGGCGCCCGCCTGGCCCACCGCCTCGCGTAGGGCCCTGGCCACGTCGTCCTCGGCCAGCAGGTCGAGCTCGCCGGTCACCACCATCCGCAGGGCCGCGCCCCCCTGGTCGGGGACCGCCCGCTCGGTCCGAACCGTGTACCGCGGCCCGCTCATGCCCGGCTGACGACGGCGGCCACCAGGAAGGCGGCGTCGTCGCGCATGTCCGTCCCGAGGGCGGCGTCGAGGGCGTCGGCCACCTCCTCGGCACTGCGCCCGGCAAGGGGGCGCAGCACGTCGCGTACCGCGGTGTCGTCGGTCTCGCCGTGGCCCGCCACCGCCTCGAGCATCCCGTCGGTGAACAGCACGAGCACGTCGCCCACGCCGAGCAGCTCGGTGGCGTCGACGTAGGCGGTGCCCGCCTGCCAGCCCACGATGGGCGAGGTCTGGCCGATGGCGTCGACCGTGCCGTCGGCCCGCACCACCAGCGGGTGCGGGTGGCCGCCCAGGGCGATGGTGACCTCGGCCCCCTCGTCGACGGGCCGGACCGCCGCCAGGGCCACGGTGACGTACCGCTCGGTGTCGGCGTCGGCCCGCACGAGCACGGAGTTGAGCCGGGCCAGCGCGTCGCCCGGCATCCCGTCGTGCAGGGCGACGGTGCGCAGCGTCCAGCGGGCCGTACCGGTCAGCGCGGCCGCCTTGGTCCCCTTGCCGCAGGCGTCGCCCACCACCAGGAGGCAGCCGGTCTCGGTAGGGATCACGTCGTAGAAGTCGCCGCCCACCTGGTCCCGGTAGGCCACGTGGTAGCGGGCGGCCAGGTCGAGCCCGCGGACCGGGGGCAGCTCGGGCGGGAGCAGGCTCTCCTGGAGCGTGCGGGCCACGTCCTCGGCGCCCCGGCGCAGCTCCGCCTCCAGGCTCACTGTGCGGCGGGCCGACAGCCGCAGCTCGAGCTCGTCCATGACCAGGCTGGCCAGGTCGGTGAGCGTGGCCAGCTCGTCGTCGGTGATCTCCCGGGCCTCCTGGTCGATCACGCAGAGGGTGCCCAGGTTGTAGCCGTCGTGGGTCCGCAGCGGCACCCCGGCGTAGAAGCGCAGCCCGAAGTCGCCCGCCACCAACGGGTTGGCCAGGGTGCGGGGGTCGACGGACGCGTCGGTGACCAGCCACGGCCCCTCCTGGAGGATGGCCGACGCGCAGAGCCCCGGGGCCCGGTCGATCTGCTCGACATCGAGGCCGTGGTGGGACTTGAACCAGATGCGGTCGCTGTCCACGATGCTCACGATCGAGATGGGCACGCCGAGCAGCCGGGCGGCCATGGCGGTAATGCGCTCGAAGGCCCCGTCGGGCGGCGTGTCCAGGACGTCGTAGCGGCGCACGGCGGCAAGCCGCTCGGTCTCGTCCGCCGGAATGAGATCGATTGTCACAGCGCGTCCACCCTACCCGGCAGCCGGTGTTATCCCTCCAGCAAACTTTCGAGCGTAGGGAGCTGCTTGAGGTGCTCGTCGAACCAGCGGGCCGCGGCCTTGGCCGCCACCTCCAGCGCGCTCAGGTCGCTGTAAAGGGTCATATGGGACACCTTGGGCAGCACCACCCGCCGCTTGGTCGGGGTGAGGACCTGGTTGAACGCCTCCAGCTCCAAGTCCCACATGGTGATGTCGTCGTCCTCGGCCACGATCATCATGGTCGGCGTGTCGACCAGCCGCTTCACGTAGGGGAAGACGGTGTAGTCCATCAACAGCTCGGTGGAGGCGATCGTGCTGTGGTGCTCGTGAGCCGGGGCCTGGGTCCGCTTGAGCTCCTCGAACCCGGTGGTCACCTCTTTGAAAGGCCAGGTGGAAAGCACCTCGTAGGTCTCGGCCGACATGGCCAGCATCCCGTGCTCGCCCTTCTGGAAGCGGTTGCGCCGGTCCTCCAGGATCATGTCCCGAAGCTGGCGGAACCTGACGCTGCCCTGGGCCCGCCACATGGTCTCCCACCCGTCGACCACGGGGACGTTCGACACCACGCACTTCACCCGCGGGTCGGTGGCGCCCAGGATCAGCACGTGGCCGCCGCTGTAGGAGATGCCCCACGCGCCGATGCGCTCGGCGTCCACCACCGGCAGCGTCTCCAGGAACGACACCGCGTTCCGATAGTCCTCGATCTGGTCCCAAGGGTCGAGGTGCTGGCGGGGCAGGCCGTCGCTGGCGCCCAGCCGCCGGTAGTCGAAGATCAGCGCGGCGAAGCCGTGGGCCACGAACTCCTTGGCGTAGTCGGGCTGGCGCAGCTCCTTCACGTAGCACCAGCCGCCCGCCATGACGATGGCCGGGAAGGGGCCTTCGCCCTCGGGGAGGTACAAGTCGCCTCGGACGGTCTCGCCCTCGCTGGCGAACTCCACGGACTCGGTCTTCATGCGGGCACTGTCCCCAGGCGGGTGTGACGGGGCGCGTTACGGACGGGTCCTTGTCCCCGGCGCCAAACAGGGGTCTGATGGTTGGGATGCGAGCCGTCACCATCGGGCCTGCCGCCGTCGCCCCTGCCGACATCGTGGCCGTGGCCCGCCACGACGCCCCCGTGGCCCTGAGCGACGAGGGGCGGGCGGCCATGGTGGCGGGCCGGGCCCTGGTCGAGGCGCTGGCCGCCGGGGAGCGGCCCGCCTATGGCGTGTCCACCGGGTTCGGTGCGCTGGCCGCCCGCCATATCCCGCCCGAGTCGCGGGTGCAGTTGCAGCACGCGGTGGTGCGCTCGCACGCCGCGGGCATGGGGCCGCCGGTCGAGCGCGAGGTGGTGCGGGCCATGATGCTGCTGCGGGCCCGCACCCTGGCCACCGGCTACTGCGGCGCCCGCCCGGTGGTGGCCGAGGCCCTCATCGCGCTGTTGAACGACGGCGTCACGCCCGACGTGCCCGAGCACGGGTCGCTCGGCTGCAGCGGCGACCTGGCCCCGCTGGCCCACGTGGGCCTGGCCCTGTTGG
>DASYMT010000396.1:0-4454 GCA_036008925.1 Acidimicrobiales bacterium
GCGGGCGTGGGCGTGGAAGTGGTCGGGGATCTGGCGCATCACCCGGTCCACGTTGAACCCGTCGGCGCCGAAGCGGGCCGCGGCCGCGTCGGTGAGCCGGGCCAGCATGTGGTCGAGCACCTCGTCCGGCGGCGTGACCCCGTGCTCCTTCCACACCACCATGGGCACGTCGCAGATCTCACAGTCGGCCACCCAGCACACGTCGTCCTCGAAGTGCCAGGGGGTGAGGCGGGCCGCCTCGCAGAGGTCGCAGCCGGGCGCGTCAGCGGGCATCGAGCGCAGCGCGCAGCGCCGCCACCTGCCGGCCGATCTGCTCGGGCGTGGCCCCGTCGAGCATCTGGCGCATGAGCGCAGAGGCGACGATCACCCCGTCGGCCTCGGCCGCCGCCTCCACCGCGTGCTGCGGGGTCGACACGCCGAAGCCGATGAGCACAGGCCGGTCGGTCACCGTCTTCAGCCGCTTGGCCATGACCCCGGCCGACTGGGCCAGGCTGGCCCGCTCGCCCGTGATCCCCATGACCGACACGCCGTACACGAAGCCCCGCGACCGCAGGCAGATGCGCCCCAGCCGCTCGTCGGGCGTGACCGGCGAGGCCAGGAGCACGGTGGCCACGCCCGCGTCGTCGGCCGCCCGGGCCCAGTCCTCCAGCTCCTCCAGCGGCACGTCGGGCACGATGGCCCCGGACACGCCCACGTCGGCCAGCGTCCGGGCGAAGCGCCGGTGCCCGGTGCGAAAGACGATGTTGTAGTAGGTCATCACCACGAGGGGGACGCCCACGTCGAGGTCGGCCACCTGGTTGAGGATGCCCATCGGCGTGGCCCCCAGGTCGAGGGCCCGCTGCGACGCCTCCTGGATGGTGGGGCCGTCCATCACCGGGTCGCTGAACGGGATGCCGATCTCGATGGCGTCGGCCCCGGCGTCGGCCATGGCCCGCAGGACGTTCACCCAGTTCGAGCCCAGCCCGCCGGTGACGTAGGGGACGAGCAGCTTGCGCCCCGCGTCCCGTCGGGCCCGCAAGTGCTCTTCGAGGTCGATGGCGGTCACGACAGCAGCTCCATCACCTGCTGCGCGTCCTTGTCGCCCCGGCCCGACATGGTGACCAGCACGGTCGACCCGGCCGGCAGCTCGTCGGTCCCCGCCACCCGGGCCAGCCAGGCGATGGCGTGCGAGGGCTCCAAGGCCGGGATGATGCCCTCGGTCTGGGCCAGCAGTTGCAGGGCGGCCAGCACCTCGTCGTCCGCCGCGGCCACATACCGGGCCCGGCCGATGGACGACAGGTAGGAGTGCTCAGGCCCCACGCCCGGGTAGTCGAGGCCCGCTGAGATGGAGTGCGCTTCGAGGATCTGGCCGTGCTCGTCCTGGAGCAGGAACGACTTGGACCCGTGCACCACGCCGGGCACGCCGTGGCCGATGGCCGCGCCGCCCGCGGGCTCCACGCCGATCAGCTTGGAGCGGGTGTCCACGAAGCCCGCGAACGTGCCCGCCGCGTTGGACCCGCCGCCCACGCACGCCACCACGTAGTCGGGGTCGTCGCCGTCGAGGATGGCCCGGCACTGGCCGCGCGCCTCCTCCCCCACCACCCGCTGGAACTCCCGCACCATCCACGGATACGGGTGCGGGCCCATGACCGAGCCCAGGCAGTAATGGGTGGTCTCGACCGACGCCACCCAGTCGCGCATGGCCTCGTTGATGGCGTCCTTCAGCGTGCGGCTGCCCGACGACACAGGCCGCACCTCGGCCCCCAGGAGCTTCATGCGGAACACGTTGAGGGCCTGGCGCTCGACGTCGACCTCGCCCATGTAGACGACGCACTCGAGCCCGAACAGCGCGCACGCGGTGGCGGTGGCGACGCCGTGCTGGCCTGCGCCCGTCTCGGCGATGACCCGCTGCTTGCCCATGCGCCGGGTGAGCAGGGCCTGGCCCACCACGTTGTTGATCTTGTGCGAGCCGGTGTGGGTCAGGTCCTCCCGCTTGAGCAGCACGCGCACGCCCAGCCGCTCGCTGAGGCGACGGCACTCGGTGACCGGGGTGGGCCGGCCGGCGTAGTCGCGCAGGATGGACACGTACTCCTCTTGGAACGAGGGGTCCGACCATGCGGCCCGGAACGCCGCCTCGAGCTCCTGGCAGGCGGGCACCAGCGACTCGGGCAGGTACATGCCGCCGAACTCGCCGAAGCGCCCGCCCGGAGACGGCTCGGCCATCACCGATGCCATCAGCCCCGCCCCTCCCGCGCTGAAGACGGACACGGGCGAGGACCGGACGGGGGCGTTCCCAGAACGGGAGCGGGCATCAGAACTCCTCCTGCCAGTCGTAGGGCGCGGCCTCGCCCCCCTCGTAGGCGGGCACCTCGGCCCCCCGGGCGGCGGCGATGAAGGCCCGCAGCTTGCGGGGGTCCTTCTTGCCCGGCGAGGCCTCCACGCCGGTGGCCACGTCGACCCCCCACGGCCGCACCCGGGCGATGGCCTCGCCCACGTTGTCGGCCGTCAGCCCGCCCGCCAGCAAGAAGCGCACGCCGCTGGGCACGCCTTCGGCCAGCCGCCAGTCGAACACCTGCCCCGAGCCCGGGGAGGGGGCGTCGAGCATCACCACGTCCGCGCCGTAGTCCTTGGCCTGGGCGATCGAGCGGTCCCCCGCCCCGAACGCCTTGACCACCATGGGGACCCGCCTGCGGATCCAGCGGGTGTCCTCCGCGCTCTCCCGCCCGCTGAGCTGGGCGCCTTTCAGCCCGGCCCCGTTGACCACCTCGACCACCCGCTCGGGCGACTGGTCGCGGAACACGCCGATGCTGATGATCTCGGGGGGCAGTCGGCGCACGATGTCCCGGGCGATGCCGGGGGCGACCTGCCGGGTGGACGGGGCGAAGATGAAGCCGAGCGCGTCGGCCCCCATGGCCACGGCCAGCAGGGCGTCCTCTTCGCTGGTGGTCCCGCAGATCTTCACGAACACCGCAGCCCCCGCACTGCCGCGGCCGGGTCGGGCGAGGTCACGAGGGACTCGCCCACCAGCACGGCGTGGTAGCCCGCGTCGCGCAGCCTCCGGGCGTCGTCGGCGCCCCGGATGCCGGACTCGGCCACCCGCACCACCGTGTCGGGGATGGCGGCCGCCACCCGCACGGCCCGGTCGGTGTCGACCTCGAACGTCACCAGGTCCCGCTGGTTCACGCCGACCAGCGACGCGCCTGCGGCCAAGGCCCGCTCCACCTCGGCCTCGTCGTGCACCTCGACCAGCGCGTCGAGCCCGACCTCCAGGGCCAGCGCGTGGAAGGCCCGCAGCTCGGCGTCGTCGAGGGCGGCGGCGATGAGCAGGACGGCGTCGGCGCCCATGAGCCGGGCGTCGGCCACGTCGGCCTCGCACACGGTGAAGTCCTTGCGCAGCACGGGCAGGTCGACCGCGGCCCGGCTCTCGGCCAGGTCTTCGGGCGACCCGCCGAAGAACTCGACGTCGGTGAGCACGCTGAGGCACGACGCGCCCCCCGCCGCATACGACTTGGCCAGCACGGCCGGCACCAGGTCCGGATGCAGCGCCCCCTTGGACGGCGACCGGCGCTTGACCTCGGCGATCACGTGGGGGCCCGACGACGCCAGCGCGGCCCGGAAGCCCCGCGCCGGGGCCATGGTCCGGGCCTCGTCGACCCGCGCCACACGGCCCGCGGCGGCGGCGCGGTGGGCGTCGAGGATGCGATCGAGGTAGGTGGCCACAGCGGTCGCAAGGTTACTGGCGGCGGCTCAGGGCACTCTGTTGGCAGGCGTCCTCGGCGTCTTCGAGTTAATCTCCTTGACCTGGGCCAGCGTCTCCTTGGCGATGGCCAGGAGCTGGCGCTGGAGGGCCAGCGACTCGTCCAGGCCCGCCTTGGTCTGCTCGGCCACGCCCTTGGTCTGCTCGGCGATGTCGAGCTGGCGGCGGGCCAAGTCGTACTGCTGCTGCATGAGCGAGAGCTGCTTCTGCAGGTGTCGAGTTGTTGGGCGACCAGGCCGCGCTGGACATCGACGTCGGCCCGCTGCTGGGCGATGTCCGACCGCATGCCCCGGCCCGGGCCCGCCACGAAGGCGGCGAGCAGGAGGACGGCGATGGCCGCGGCCAGGCCCGTCGGCCATCGAGGCGAGGAGGGAGTGCGCACCGCCTTGCGGTACCCGCCCCCGGAGGCGGGAAACCTGCGGTCAGACGGCCAAGTGGCTGCGCACCTCGGCCATGCCGTCGCGCAGGACGAGGCCGACATGGTGCACGGGCACGCCCAGGATGGAGGCGATGGCCGCGGGGCTGAGGCCTCCCAGGGCCGACAGGGCGAGGACCTGCCGGTCGGGCGGGGACATGGCGGCGAGGGCGGCGATCAGCGCCTTGTTCACCAGGCGGTCCTCACCGGTGGCGGCGGCGGTCGGGAGGTCGGCGGCAGTGCTGCGGCAAGAAGCCCCCAGCACCGCTCGCCGGACAAGGTGTTCGGAGGACGGCACGGTGT
>DASYMT010000397.1:0-1633 GCA_036008925.1 Acidimicrobiales bacterium
CGATCATGCACAGCACCAGGGCGGTGACCCCGGCCTTGAGGAAGGTCGACACCTCGGCCAGGTTGGCGTCGCCCACGATGACGTGCAGCCGCCGGTATTTCTGGGCGTCGGCGTGGGGCTCGTCGCGCGTGTTGACGATCGGGCGCTTCAGCGTGGTCTCGAGGCCGACCTCCTCTTCGAAGAAATCGGCGCGCTGGGTGAGCTGGAACGGCACGTCGCCGGCATTGGGTGCCTCGGTGCCGACCTTGCCGGCGCCCGTGTAGATCTGCCGCGTCACGAAATGCGGCATCACGTGCTGCACGATGCGGCCGAACGGCACGGCCCGGTCCATGAGGTAGTTCTCGTGGGTGCCGTAGGAGTTGCCCTTGCCGTCGGAGTTGTTCTTGTAGACGACGATGCCCTGGCCGGTGGGCAGCGCCCGGGCCGCGGCCTCCATGGAGCGGGTCAGGATGCGCTCCCCCGCCTTGTCGTACAGCACGACCTCCAGCGGGTCGGCGCACTCAGGGGTGGAGAACTCGGGGTGGGCGTGGTCGACGTAGTAGCGGGCCCCGTTGGTGAGCACGGCGTTGACCAGGTGCGTCTCCACCTCGGGGGGCATGGAGCCCTCGCGGGCGAAGCCCCGGGCGTCGTTGCCGGGGTGCTCGTCCTCGAAGTCCCAGCCCACCTTGCGCTGCAGCTCGTTGACGTAGGCGTTGATCAGCACGGACGACGCGGCGATGGGGTTCTTCTCGCCCATGCCGCGCGGGTCGATGCCGTACTCCGTCTCGATCCCGAGCACCTTGCGGAGGGCCACGGGCCGAACCTACCCGCTCGCCAGCCAGTACCGGGCCGACGTGGCGACGGTGACGGGCCCGTCGCCCATGGCCGCCAGGGCCCGGGCCTCGATCTCGGCCCGGTCGTCGGGACCGAGCCGGTCCAGCACGTCGGTGGCGATGGTGGTGAGCACGAACTGCCAGACCGACCGGGCGCTGTCGAAGTCGAAGTCCCGCGCCTCGTCCACCACGTCGATGCGGGTGAAGCCCGCGGCGGCCAGGTGGGCGCCGATGTCGATGCCGTCGGCGGGCGTGGGGATGGCAGGGCCCGTCGTCCTGGCGCCGTACTCGCGCACCAGCTCGTGCACCTCGGGCGGGAACACCCGCACCGGCAGCGAGCAGGCCGCCAGCCCGCCGGGCTTGAGCACCCGGCGGAACTCGGCCGCGCCCCGCTCGGGGTGGGGGAAGAAGAACAGGCCGAAGCCGCACAGGACCCGGTCGAAGGAGGCGTCGGGCACGTCGAGAGCCTCGCCGTCCATGACCCGGGCGTCCAGGCCGTGGCCCCGCAGCACGTCGACCATCTCGGGGGTCAGGTCGCCCGCCAGCACCTGGGCGCCAAGGGCCTGGGCGGGACGGGCCGACGAGCCCTTGCCCGCGGCCACGTCGAGCACCCGCATGCCGGACGCCACGCCTGCCAGGTCGACCAGCCGGGCGCCGTAGTGGTCGAAGAAGCCGACGACCGAGCCGTAGACGGGCACGGCTGCCGCAAACGCCGCCGCCACCCGCTGCTTGGCCTCGCTAGAGGTACTGGCCGGTACCGACACGTTCGATGGCACGGCCGCCCTGCGCCTCGCCCTTGCCCTCCGACATGAGCACCCGCA
>DASYMT010000398.1:0-2527 GCA_036008925.1 Acidimicrobiales bacterium
TGGAGCCGCTTTTCGTTCCTGGGCCGCAACCCGTCGGCCACCATCGTGGCCCGGGGCGGCCGCCTCGACGTGTCGGGCGTGCTGCCGCCTTCGGTGCCCCGCGACCGCGGCGTGCTGGCCGCCCTCGAAGCGCTACTGGCCACGTACCGTTCGCCGTCGCTGACCGATCTGCCCCCACTGCACGGCGGCGTTGTCGGCTATCTGGGCTACGACGTGGTGCGCGAGGTCGAACGCCTGCCCCGCATCCCGAGCGACGACCGGGGCGACCCCGACGCGGTGCTGTCGGTCATCGGCCAGATCGCCGCCTTCGACCACTGGCGCCAGCGCACCACGCTGATCGAGAACGTGCTGGTGGCCGACGACCCCACCGAGGCCGAGTTGGACGCCCGCTACGACGAGGCCAACCGGCGGCTGGACGAGCTGGCCGCGGCCGGGTCGAACCCGCTCGACGAGCCGGTGGTGGAGCCGCCCGACCGGGAGGAGCCGCCCGCCGACGTGCGCCGCACCATGTCGCTCGAGCAGTACGCGGCGGCGGTCGACGTGGCCAAGGAGCACATCCTGGCGGGCGACATCTTCCAAGTGGTGCTGTCCCAGCGCTTCGACCTCGACCTCGACGCCGAGCCCTTCGACCTGTATCGATCGCTGCGCCAGGTGAACCCGTCGCCCTACATGTACTTCCTGCGCCACCCCGAGATCACCATCGTGGGGTCGTCGCCCGAGCCCATGGTCCAGCTCCTCGACGGGCGGGTGATCTCCCGGCCCATCGCCGGGACGCGCCGGCGGGGTCGGACCGAGGAGGAGGACCGGCGCATGGCGGGCGAGCTGACCGAGCACCCCAAGGAGGTGGCCGAGCACATCATGCTCGTCGACCTGGCCCGCAACGACGTGGGCCGGGTGGTGCGCTTCGGCACCGAGCAGGTGGACGAGCTGATGACGCTGGAGCGGTACAGCCACGTGATGCACCTCACCTCGCAGGTGTCGGGCGAGCTGGCGGCCGGGCTGGGGCCCATCGACGTGCTGCGGGCCACGCTGCCCGCGGGCACCGTGTCGGGCGCGCCCAAGGTGCGGGCCATGGAGATCATCGACGAGCTGGAGCCCACCAAGCGGGGGCCGTACGCGGGCGTCGTCGGGTACCTCGACTTCTCGGGCAACCTCGACACCGCCATCGCCATCCGCACCATGTTCGTGACGCCCGACGGGCGGGCCAGCGTGCAGTCGGGGGCGGGGATCGTGGCCGACAGCGACCCGGCGTCGGAGGACCTGGAGTGCCGCAACAAGGCGGCCGCCTTGTTGGCCGCCGTGCCCGCGGCCCGGCGCATGACGGCCGCTCGACGGGCCGGGGCGAGGTCGGCGTCGTGAGCGTCGCCTCGGTGGAGCGCGACCTGGTGGTGGTGGACGGACCGGACGCGGCGTCGTTCCTGCAAGGCCAGCTTTCCCAGGACGTGGAGGCGCTGGGCTCGGGGGAGACGGCGCTGTCGTTCCTGTTGCAGCCGCAAGGCAAGGTCGACGCCCTGCTGCGGGTGCGGCGGGACGGGCCGGAGCGGTTCGTGCTCGATGTCGATGCGGGCTACGGCCAGGCGGTGGTCGACCGGCTGAGCCGGTTCAAGCTGCGGGTGAAGTGCACCATCGAGTCGGCCGGCGTGCAGGCGCTCGATGCGCCGTGGGGGTCGGGGGACCGGGTGGCCGCGGGCTGGCCCGCCATGGGGGCCGAGCTCGACGACAAGACGATCCCGGCCGAGACCGGCCTGGTCGAGCGGGCGGTGAGCTTCACCAAGGGCTGCTACACCGGCCAGGAGCTGGTGGCCCGCATCGACTCGCGGGGCGGACACGTCCCCCGGCGCCTGCGGGTGGTGGAGCTGGTCGGGGACGGCGTTCCTGTGGGCGCGGCGGTCGAGGTCGACGGCCGGGAACGGGGCCGGGTGACCAGCGTGTCGGACGACGGCCGCCTGGCCCTGGCCTATGTGCACCGGGACGTGGCCCCTCCCGCCGACGCAGCGGTGCGCTGGGAGGGCGGGCAGGCCGAGGCCCGGGTGACGTGAGGCGGCCGGCCCTGGGCTTGGCGCTCGCGCTCGGGCTCGTCGCCGCGGGCACGGCCGCATGCACGTCCAAGGGGATCGACGCCCTGCCGCCCCCGCCCACCACCCGGCCCACCCCGCCCACCACGGTGCTGACCGACTACAGCGGGGTGGCGCTCAAGGCGGTGCCGGGCCGGACGACGACCACCGTCGCACTGGGGCCCGGGCGGTCGACCCTGGGCGGCGTGGTGACCGGGCCCGAGGGCGTGGTGGGCGGGGCCACGGTGCGGGCCGAGCGGCTGGTGGGCGACGGGGCGGCGGCGGCCCAGGTGGTGACGGCGGCCGACGGGACATGGTCGATCGCCGGGGTGCTGGGCGGGCGCTACCGGGTTCGGGCGTGGCGGCCGCTCGACCTGGCCCTGACCAAGCCCGAGGTGTTCTTCCTCAACGACGGCGACACCAAGCAGTTGGCCCTCGGGCTGTCGCGGTATTCCGGGCTGGCCGTCACCAGC
>DASYMT010000399.1:0-3717 GCA_036008925.1 Acidimicrobiales bacterium
TCTGGCCCGAGGACCTGGGGGGCGACGGGCCCCTGCTGGTGTCGGCCTTCGCCCGGCTCGGCCTGGTGGCCGAGCTGGTGCCGTGGGGCGGCGACTTCTCGGGCTACGAGGCCGCCGTCATCCGGGGCACGTGGGACTACATCGACGCCCGGGCCGAGTTCCTCGACTGGGCTGCCTCGGTGCCCCGTCTGGCCAACCCGGCCGAGGTGCTGCGGTGGAACACGGACAAGCACTACCTGCGGGACCTGGAGGCGGCGGGCGTCCCGGTGGTGCCCACGGCGTGGTCGGATTCCGGGGCCGTCGACTTCCCCGACGGCGAGTTCGTGGTCAAGCCCGCGGTGTCGGCGGGCGCCCGCAACTCGGCCCGGCACACCTCGGCGTCGTCGGGCGCGGCCCACGTGCAGGCCATCACCGACGCGGGCGGCGTGGCCATGGTGCAGCCCTTCATCCCGTCGGTGGACACGGCGGGGGAGACGGGGACGTATGTCATCGCCGGCCAGGTCAGCCACGCCATCCGCAAGATGGGCATCCTCGACCCCGGAAAGGGGCCGGGCGACGGGCCGGACATGTCGTCGATCGACCGGGTGGGGCCTGCGCCGGTGGACCCGGACCTGGCCGCATTCGCCCTGCGGGTGCTGGCCGCGTCGCCCGGACCCCTGCTGTACGCCCGGGTGGACACGGTGCCGGGGCCCGACGGGCCGCTGCTCATCGAGCTCGAGGTGACCGAGCCCTACCTGTTCCTCGACCACGCGCCCCACGCGGCCGACTGGTTCGCGGCCGCCACGGCGGCGTGGCTGCGAGAAGCGTGAGACCCGCATCGCGCCGTTTCTGACGCGATCCGGGTCTCACGTTTGTAGCTTGATTCTGTGAAGGCATGGGTCGCGGTGCTGTTCGTCGCCTCGGTGCTGGCCGCCGCGGTGGTGAGCACCAAGGACGACGGGCCTGGCCCGGTGCAGGCCGTCCTCCAGCCGTCCACCACCCTGGCCCCGCCCTCGTCGGTGCCCGAGACCACGACCACCGCCCCGGCCCCGGTGAACCCGGTCACCACCCTGCCGCCCGCCCCGCCGGTGCCTGCCGAGCAGGCCAAGGTGCTGGTGTCGGCCAGCGGCGTGGTCCTGCCCATCCAGGCCAAGGAGGGGGCGGGCTGGAAGGTGACGACCCCGTGCGGACGGACGGTGGTGGCCCAGGGCACGCCGGTGGGACCGGCCCAGGTGGTGCTCGACCCCGGCCACGGCGGGGCCGAGCCAGGCGCCATCGGGCCGAACGGGCTGACCGAGAAGGCGCTCAACCTGGCCGTGGCCGAGCAGGCCAAGGCCGCCCTCCAGCGGGCGGGCGTGACCGTGGTGATGACCCGCACGGCCGACTACCGCATGACCCTCGAGTCCCGGGCCCAGGTCGCTCGGGCCGTGCACCCCAACGCCTTCGTGTCGGTACATCACAACGCCGAGCCCGACGGCCCCTTCCCCCGCCCCGGCACCGAGACCTACTACCAGGTGGCCAGCGCCGACTCCAAGCGGCTGGCGGGCCTGCTGTACGAGGAGGTGGTGAAGGCCCTGTCGCAGTACAGCGTGGGATGGGTGGCCGACACCGACGCCGGGGCCAAGTACCGCAAGAACACGGCGGGCGACGACTACTACGGCATCCTGCGGCGCACCCACGGCGTGGTTGGGGCCCTGGCCGAGCTGAGTTTCCTCACCAGCCCGCCCGAGGCCGACCTGCTGAGCCGGGCCGACGTGCAGCACGTGGAGGGCGAGGCGGTGGCCCGGGGCATCCTGCGCTACCTCACCACCAAGGACCCCGGCTCCGGCTTCACCGAGCCGTACCCCCGCTCGTCGCCCGCGGGCAATGGCGGCGGCGCTTCCAACTGCGTCGACCCGGCGCTGTAGTTTCAGGGTGTGGGGATCGGGATCCTGGCATCGGGCAGTGGCACGGTGCTGGAGGCCATCCTCGAAGCCGGCATCCCCATCGAGGTCGTGGTGGTCGACCGGCCGTGCCGGGCCGTCGAGGTGGCCGCCGCCGCGCAGGTCCCGTCGGAACTGGTGGAGCGGGGCCCGTTGAAGGAGCTCGACCGGGTGGCGTTCACCCACCGCATCGTCGACGCGTTGCAGCGCCACGACGTGGACACGGTGGTCATGGCCGGCTTCATGACCGTGCTGGAGAAGCCGGTCTTCGACGCCTTCCCGGGCCGGGTGCTCAACACCCATCCGGCCCTGCTGCCCGCCTTCCGGGGCGCCCACGCAGTGGAGGAGGCCATGGCCCTCGGCGTGAAGGTCACCGGCTGCACGGTCCACGTTGCGACACCGGAAGTGGACGCCGGGCCGATCCTGGCCCAAGAGGCGGTGGCCGTCCTCCCCGACGACACCGTCGAGTCGCTGCACGAGCGCATCAAGCAGGTGGAGCGCCGCCTCTATCCGCAGACCATTAAGGAGTTCACCCGCTGATGAAACGGGCGCTGTTGTCCGTGTACGACAAGACCGGCCTGGAGGCCTTCGCCCGCGGGCTGGCGTCGCTGGGCTACGAGCTGGTCTCCAGCGGGGGCACCTCCCGGTCCCTGGCCGAGGCGGGCATCGAGCACCTGCCGGTGGAGGCGGTGACCGGCGCGCCCGAGATGATGGACGGGCGGGTGAAGACCCTGCACCCCAAGATCCACGGCGGGATCCTGGCCGACCGATCGAAGCCGTCGCACATGGCCGACCTCGAGCGGGAGGGGATCGCCCCCATCGACATCGTGGTCTGCAACCTCTACCCGTTCCGGCGCGAGCCCTCGATCGAGATGATCGACGTGGGCGGCCCCACCATGGTGCGGGCCGCGGCCAAGAACCACGCCCACGTCGGCATCGTGGTCGACCCGGCCGACTACGGCCCCGTGCTCGACGAGCTGCGCCGGGAGGACGAGCTGTCGGACGAGACCCGGCGCCGTCTGGCCCGGGCCGCCTTCGCCCACACCGCGGCGTACGACGCGGTGATCACCACCTGGTTCGACGAGACCGCGCCCGGCGGACGGGAGCCGCTGCCGCCCACCATCCACCTGGCCCTGGAGAAGGCCCAGGACCTGCGGTACGGCGAGAACCCCCATCAGGTCGGGGCCCGCTACCGCAGCGTGTGCCCGGCCGGTTGGTGGGACACGGCCGAGCAGCACGGCGGCAAGGAGCTTTCGTACCTCAACCTCTACGACACCGAGGCGGCCTGGCGGCTGGTGCACGACCTGGGCGAGGCGACCGGGCAGCCCTGTGT
The DNA here is from genome assembly GCA_036008925.1 of Acidimicrobiales bacterium. Taxonomy (GTDB): domain Bacteria; phylum Actinomycetota; class Acidimicrobiia; order Acidimicrobiales; family JAUTXP01; genus DASYMT01. The sequence continues at coordinate 3,235 of DASYMT010000399.1, forward strand.
GGCCATCATCAAGCACGCCAACCCGTGTGGCGTGGCGGTGGCGTCGGACATCACCGCCGCCTACAAGTTGGCTCACGAGTGCGACCCCCGGTCGGCCTTCGGCGGGATCGTGGCGTCGAACCGGCCCATCCTGGTGTCGTTGGCCGAGGCGCTGGCCCCGGTGTTCACCGAAGTCGTCGTGGCCCCCGGCTACGAGGACGGGGCGCTCGACGTGCTGCTGGCCAAGAAGAACATGCGCGTGCTCACCGCCTCGGCGCCGGAGCCCGAGCCGCTCGACCTGCGCCAGATCAGCGGCGGGTTCCTGGTGCAGTCGCCGCACCAGTTCGTGCGCGGTCGCCCCGACTGGCGGGTGGTGACCAAGGCCCAGCCCACCGACGAGCAGTGGCGCGACGCCGAGCTGGCCTGGCGCATCGTGGGGCACGTGAAGTCGAACGCCATCGTGCTAGTGGCGGGCGGGCAGGCCGTGGGCATCGGCGCCGGGCA
>DASYMT010000400.1:0-4745 GCA_036008925.1 Acidimicrobiales bacterium
CTGGCTCATCTCCCGCCAGCGGTTCTTCGGCGTCCCGTTCCCGCTGTGGTACCCGGTCGGCGCCGACGGGTCGCCCGTCTACGACGCACCCATCGTCGCCTCCGAGGACCGGCTGCCGGTCGACCCCATGGCCGAGGTGCCGGAGGGGTTCGACGAGTCGCAGCGGGACCAGCCGGGCGGGTTCACGGCCGACCCCGACGTGATGGACACCTGGGCCACGTCGTCGCTCACCCCGCAGATCGCCGGGGGCTGGGAGGACGACGCCGACCTGTTCGCCCGGGTCTTCCCCATGGACCTGCGGCCCCAGGCCCACGAGATCATCCGCACGTGGCTGTTCGCCACGGTGGTCCGGTCGCACTTCGAGCACGACGCCATCCCGTGGACCGACGCGGCCATCTCCGGGTGGGTCCTCGACCCCGACCGCAAGAAGATGTCCAAGTCGAAGGGCAACGTGGTCACGCCCATGGCCATGCTGGAGGAGTACGGGTCCGACGCCATCCGCTACTGGGCGGCCAACGGGCGGCCGGGCACCGACACCGCGGTCGACGCCGGACAGATGAAGGTCGGGCGGCGGCTGGCCATCAAGCTGCTGAACGCCTCCCGGTTCGCCTTGTCGCTGCCCGCCCCGTCCGACGACGAGGCCGACGTCACCGAGCCCCTCGACCGGGCCATGCTCGCCCGCCTGGCCGAGGTGGTCGACGAGGCCACCGCCGCCTTCGAGGGCTACGACTACACCCGGGCCCTGGAGCGGACCGAGGCCTTCTTCTGGCAGTTCTGCGACGACTACCTGGAGCTGGTCAAGAACCGGGCCTACGCCGGTGGGCCCGCGGGCACGTCGGCGTCGGCCGCGCTGCGGCTGGCCCTGTCCACCCTGCTGCGGCTGTTCGCCCCGTTCCTGCCCTTCGTCACCGAAGAGGTGTGGTCGTGGTGGCAGGACGGCTCGGTGCACCGGGCGGACTGGCCCGCGGCGGTCGACGTCCGGGCCGTGGCCCATGACGGGTCGGCCGACCTGCTCGACGCGGCCGGGTGGGCGCTGGGCCTGGTCCGCAAGGCCAAGTCGGACGCCAAGGTCTCGATGCGGGCCGCGGTGGCGTCGGCGGTGGTCCGCGGCGGGGCGCCCGGGCTGGAGGCGGCGGCGTCGGACCTGGCCGATGCGGGGTCGATCGCCCACTTGTCCTTCTCGGCCGAGGCGGGCTCGGCCTCGGGCGGGCCCGGGGTGGACGTGGTTTTGGCCGAGTAGTTGGCGGGGAGGCACGGGGGGTGCAGATCAACATGTCCCTCTGCCTGCCCCGGGACGAGCTCACCGTTCCGGTGGCCCGCCACATCTGCCGCCACGCCCTGGACGACCTCGGGGTGGACGAGGAGAGCAAGGCCGACATCGAGGTGGCGCTGTCCGAGGCGTGCGCCAACGTGCTCCAGCACTCGGGGGGAAACGACCAGTACGAGGTGCGCCTGGCCGTCGAGGACGACGTGTGCGTGATCCGGGTGGTGGACACGGGCCGGGGGTTCGACTCGTCCAACCTGCTCACGGCCGCGCCGGGCGACGAAAGCGGCCGGGGCATCGAGCTCATCAAGGCCCTGGTGGACAAGGTGAAGTTCGAGTCCAAGCCCGAGGTGGGCACCATCGTGCACCTGGAGAAGCACCTGGCCTTCGCCGACGACTCGGTGATGCACAAGCTGGCCTGACCAGCTCTGGAGGACATACCGCGTGCTTTCCCAGGGCTATGTCCTCCAGACGGCGGGTGGGGCGGGTCAGGTCACGCCGTGGCGGACCCACTGCTCGACCGCGGTGGCCACCAACTGCACGGCGATCGCAGCGACGAGCAGGCCCATCACCCGCGACAGCACCGAGATGCCGTTGGCCTTGAGCACCCGGGCCAGCAGCGCCGAGTAGCGCAAGAACAGGTACACCACGGCGACGGCCACGACCAGGGCCAGCACCACCGACAGCGCGCCCGCCACCGAACCCGCCCGCTGCATGTAGAGCATGGTGGCGGCGATGGCGCCGGGGCCGGCCAGCAGCGGCGTGCCCAGCGGCACCAGGGCGATATTGGCCTCGCCAGGGCCGGGCGCAGCCCCGCCGCCGGCGGGCTCGGCGCCGGACTCCCACGGCCGCAGCAGCTCCAAGGCGATGAGCACCAGCAGCAGCCCGCCCGCCACCTGCAACGAGGTGAGGCTGATCCCCAGCACCCGCAGAATGCCCTGCCCGAACAGGGCGAAGGCGAGGATCACGCCCGCGGCCACCAGCGAGGCCTGGCCCGCGGCCCGGCGCCGTCGCCCGGGCGAGTAGCTGCGGGTCATCGAGAGGAACACGGGGACGTTGCCGAACGGGTCCATGACCACGACCACGGTGACCAGGGCCTGGAGGAACAAGGCGGCGTCGAACGGGACGGACACATGCATGGGACAGACCTCGATTTGCGGGAGAGAGCCGGCGGAACACCCGGCAGCGGGGACGAGGTCGACCCGCGCCAGTCAGTGCCCACCCAGTGTAGCTGTGAGTCTGCGAATCTAGAACCGTGGCCGACCAACGGGACCTGCCCTGGGAGGGGTACGCGCTGGCGCTGGCCGGCCCCGGCCTGGTGTCCGTCCTCATCCCCCACGACGGCCGCGGGTCGCTGCTCGTCCCCGCCCTCTGCTACCTGCTGACCGTGGTTGCGGCCGCCGCCGTGGGCCGCATCTGGCCGGGGCTGCTGGCCGCCGCCGTGTCCACCGCCGGGCTGCTCTACCTGTTCGTGCCGCCCATCCACACGCTGACGGCCGACGCCACCGGCGAGATCTTCGCGGTGGGCGTGTTCGCGGTGACCGCCCTGGTGGTGTCGGGCGTGCTCGACCGGCTGGAGGCGGCCCGCGAGTCGTCGGAGCGGGCGGTGGAGCGCCTCACCCGCCTCCAGGCCGTGACCGCCGCGCTGTCCCAGGCGGCGGACGTGGACCGCGTGACGACCGTCGTGGTGGAGCAGGCCTGCCGGGAGCTGGGGGGCGAGCGGGGCACGCTTTCGGTGGTCGACGGGTCGGGCCAGAACCTGATCCTGGTCGCGGCCTACGGCCTGGAGCCCGACGTCATGGTGACCTGGCACAGCTACCCGCTGGACGGCCAGCTCCCGGCCAGCGAGGCGGCCCGCACCGGCGAGCTGGTGCTGCTCTCGTCCACGGCCGAGCGCAACCGGCGCTACCCGGCCATCGCCACCACGCCCCCGTTCCACGACCACGCCCTGGCCTGCGTCCCCCTCGTCTTCGAGGGCCGCACCGCCGGGGTCATCAGCCTCAGCTTCGGCACCACCCGCAGCTTCCCCAACGAGGACCGCCGCTTCCTCGAAGCCCTCGGCGCCCAGTGCGCCCAGGCCCTGGAGCGGGCCCGGCTGTACGAGGGGGCCAGGGAGTCGGCGCAGCGCCAGTCCTTCCTGGCCGACGCCAGCCGGCTGCTCAGCTCCTCCCTCGACTACCAGGACACCCTGGCCCGCCTCACCCGACTGGCCGTGCCCGACCTGGCCGACGCCGCCTCCGTCCACCTCTGGGACGGCGACGACCTGCGCCTGGTGGCCCTGGCCCACGCCGACCCGGAGGGCGAGCAGGTCATGCACGACCTGTCGGCCCGGGACCGGAACGTGGCCGTGGACCCCACCATGCGGGGCGTGGCCACCACCGGCGAGTCGGTGCTCAGCCCTGAGGTGCCGCCCGAGATCTGGCCTCAGATCGCCGAGGACGACGAGCACCTGGCCTTGTTGCAGAAGCTCAACACGACCTCAGGGCTGCTGGTCGCGCTCGGCCCCCGGCAGCGGCCCCTCGGCCTGCTGGTGCTGAGCATGAACGAGTCGGGCCGGCGCTTCACCGACAGCGACCGCACCCTGGTCGAGGACCTGGCCGGACGGGCCGGGGTGGCCATCGAGAACGCCATCGCCCACCGGGCCAGAGCCGAACAGGCCCGCGTCCTCCAGCAGTCGCTGCTGCCCCCTGGCGTGCCCACCATCCCCGGGCTCGACGTGGCCGTGCACTACCGGGCCGCGGGCGACGGCACCATCGTGGGCGGCGACTTCTTCGACCTCTTCCCCCTCACCCCCGGCCTGCACGGGGCCCGCTGGGGCGTGGTCATGGGCGACGTGTCGGGCAAGGGGGTGGAGGCGGCGTCGCTCACCGCCCTGGCCCGCTACACGGTGCGGGCGGTGGCCATGACCGAGAACCTCCCATCGGCTGTGCTGCGCATGTGCAACCGGGCCGTGCTCGAGGCCGACACGGGCGAGTCGTTCTGCACGATCGTGTTCGCGGTCATCGAGACGGGGACGGGCCGGGCGAGGGTCACCACCTCGGCGGGCGGGCACCCGCTGCCGCTGCGGCGCACGGCCGCGGGCGAGATCGGCCCGGTGGGCAGGCCTGGCACCGCCATCGGCCTGTTCCCCGACGCCGACCTGTCGGACGAGACGGTGGAGCTCGGCCCAGGGGACACCCTCGTGCTGTTCACCGACGGCCTGGTCGAGGCCCGCACCCCGGCGGGCGACTTCGCCCCCCAACTGCTGGAGCAGACCATGCGGGCGTCGAGCGGCACCGGAGCCCAGGAGACGGTGGCGGCTATCACCGCCGCGGTCGGCGCGCTGGAGGAGGGCCGGGCCCGCGACGACATGGCCGTGGTCGTGCTCAGCGTGCCCCACCCCGAGCCCGCGCTGCGGCGGACGCGCATCCTCGGCCTGTCGCCCCTCATGGCCATTCGCTCCGACGAGTACCTGGACGAGCTGGTGCGGGAGTTGGAGCTG
>DASYMT010000401.1:0-2898 GCA_036008925.1 Acidimicrobiales bacterium
GCGATCGGAAGGCTTTAGGGATCGGTGAGCTGGCGCAGGAGCTGGGCCGTGTCGTGGTACGCGGCCCGTTCGATGATGCGGTCGTCCTGCACGCGCGTGATGTGGGCCAGCCGAAGGTGCACCCGCCTGCCGGTCGGCGCCAGCCCGGCGAAGTGGCCGACGTGGGTGCCCTCCATGACCTCCTCGGTCGCCACCGTGTCGCCCTCGCAGACCGTGCGCCGGGTGGTGAGCGACAGGTCGGGGAAGGCGCTGAAGGTCGCTTCGAGCATCCGGTCGAGCCCGTCCAGGTCGATGGTGCGCCCGCCCGCGGTGACCAGCCGGGCCCCCGCCGCATAGAGCCGCCGGGCCCCGGGCAGGTCCTTGGCGTTCAGGGCCTGGTTGAGCCGCTCCACCACGTCACGCGCGTCGCCCACGCCCTCAGCTTCGCGCCGTGGGCCCGGCCCCGTCGCCGCCGAGGATGGCGGCGGCCAGCCGGTCGAACCGGTGGCGGCGCTGGCCGTCGGGGCGGACCATGCGGTCGAGCAGTGCCTCCAGGTCCAGCCCGTCCCTGGTGTCACGCGCCCCGCGATCGCGTGGTGGGGGCGATGGGGCTGGTGTGGGGCGTGGTGGTGTTGACGGGTGGGGGAGTGGGGCGTAAGGTGGCGCCAAGTGGTGGGAAGGGGAGCGCGTGGGGGCGACAGGCCGAGTGCGTGAACCGACCGTCACGGAGAGCGCATTCATGAACACCCGAGGAGCACGAACGTCCGGTGGCCAGGTTCTTTGGCAGGTACGAGCACTCGCTCGACCCGAAGGGTCGGGTGATCCTTCCTGCCAAGTTCCGCGCCGCCTTCGACGAGGGGGGCTTCCTCACCCAGTTCCACGACCGCTGCCTGGCCCTGTGGACCCCCGACGAGTTCGAGAAGCAGATGCGGGGCATGCAGGAGGCCCAGGAGAACGGCCGGGAGCAGCGGAACCTGGCCCGGCTGTGGGCCTCGGGCTCGGCCGAGGTGGACGTCGACCGCCAGGGCCGGATGCCCATCCCGCAGCACCTCAGGGAGTTCGCCCGGCTGGACGGCGACTGCCTGGTGATCGGCGCCATCGACCGGGTCGAGCTGTGGAGCCCGGGCGAGTGGAGCCTGAAGGTGGCCCCGTCCGAGGGCCTGTTGACCGAGGAAGCAGAGCAAGCATGAACAAGGGCGGCTCATGGACGCGCAGGCGGGGGTCCTCGTGGACTCGCGGCCTCCCGCGCCCAACGAGCACCTTTGGCCAGGCCCGGCTCATGTGCAGCCTCCCGACCGGCGAGGTGGAAGATCCCTACTCCGCCCGCTTCCATCGCTGCCGATCGGGGAGACATCCCGACGGCGTCTTGTCGGTCGGGAGGCTGCAGATGAGCCAGCCGCAACAGCCGAAGCCGCAACAACCGAAACCGCAACAGCCGAAGCCGTTCGAGCACACGCCGGTCATGGCCGCCGAGGTAGTCGACCTGTTCGCCTCCGTGCCCCCCGGCGTCGTGGTCGACGCCACCTTGGGCGGGGGCGGGCATGCGCGCGCCATCCTCCACGCCCGCCCCGACCTCACCCTGGTCGGCATCGACCAGGACCCCGACGCCCTGGCCGCCGCGGCACAGACCCTCCCGCCGGAGCGCGTCACCCTCCACCACGCCCGCTTCGACGCGCTCGAGGGCCTGGTCGACGGGCCGGTGAGCGCGGTGTTGTTCGACCTCGGCGTCAGCTCCCCCCAGCTCGACCGCCCTGATCGGGGCTTCTCGTACCGACACGACGCCCCGCTCGACATGCGCATGAACACGGCCGACGCCACGGGCCGAACCGCAGCCGACATCGTCAACACCTACGGCGAGGCCGAGTTGGCCCGCCTGTTCGCCGACAACGGGGAGCGCCGGTTCGCCCGGCGTATCGCCCGCGCCATCGCTGCTGCCCGACCGATGCGCACGACTGACGAGCTGGTCGAAGTCGTGCGTGGTGCGATCCCGCATGCCGCGAGGCGGACAGGGGGCCACCCGGCCAAGCGGGTCTTCCAGGCCCTGCGCATCGAGGTCAACCGCGAGCTCGACATCCTCCCCGGCGCCATCGACGACGCCATCGACCTGCTCGTCCCGACGGGCCGGTGCGTGGTGCTGGCCTACCACTCGGGCGAGGACCGCATCGTCAAGGACCGCTTCCTCTACGCGGGCACCGGCGGGTGCGTGTGCCCGCCCGGCCTGCCCTGCGGGTGCGGGGCCGTCCCCACCGTCCGCATCCTCACCCGCGGCGCCCGCAAGCCGTCGCCCGTCGAAGTCGCCGCCAACCCCAGAGCAGAGAGCGCCCGTCTGCGCGCCGTCGAGAAGCTCGCCCCTCCCACACCCGTCGCCGCCCTCTAAGGGAGAGCCGAAATGACCGCAACCGCTCAAGCCCGCGCCACGGCCACAGCCCCGGTCCGCAAGGCCGCGCCGGCGCACGCCGCGCCCAGACGGCCCCCTTTACGGGTCGTCGACCCGGCCGAGCGCAGCGCCGCCGCGCAGCGAAGGCGGACGCGGCTGCTGGCCACGGGCATCGTGCTCCTCGTGGCCCTGTCGCTGTTCGGCGTGGTGGCGGCCCACGTGGTGCTGACCCAGAACCAGTTCCGCCTCCAGAAGCTCCAGCACCAGGCGGCCCAAGAGCAGGCCAAGTACGAGCGCCTCCGCCTCCAGGTGGCCGAGCTCGAGTCGCCCGCCCGGGTGGTGGCCGCGGCCCAGGAGCGGCTGGGCATGGTCCCGCCCGCCAACGTGAAGTACCTCACGCCGGCCAAGTCGGCCGCACCTTCGCCCAAGCCCGCCAAGGCCGACAGCGCCGACGCGGGCGGGCAGCAGGCCATGACGGAATGGTCGGTGGTCAAGCGCCACCTGGGCACGCGTCCATGACGACGGCGGCGCCGCCCCGGCCT
>DASYMT010000402.1:0-6155 GCA_036008925.1 Acidimicrobiales bacterium
CGGGATCCCGATGCCGATGAGCACGCCGATGATGAGCACCACGACCATGAGCTCGATGAGGGTGAACCCGCCGTCATCGTCTCTGACCCACCGCCCCCGGTGGCTCATATGACTTCCTCCCCTTACTTGATCAATTTGATGATGTTGAACATGGGCATGTAGAGCGAGACGACCATGCCGCCCACGGCGCCGCCGAGGACCACGATCAGGGCGGGCTCCAGCAGCGAGGTCAGCGCGGCCACCGTGGCCTCGACCTCCTGCTCGTAGAACTCGCCCATCTTGTCGAGCATGGTGTCCACTGCTCCGGTCTCCTCACCCACGGCCAGCATCTGCGTGACCATGGGCGGGAAGATGGCGTGCTGCTCCATCCGCCGGGCGATGGGCTCGCCCTGCTTGACGCCGTCCTGCACGTCCTTGACGGCCCGGGCGGCCACCGTGTTGCCCACGGTGTCGGCCGTGATCTCGAGCGACTCCAGGATGGGGACGCCGGAGCGGAGCAGCGAGGCAAGCGTGCGCGAGAAGCGGGTCAGCGCGGTCTTGTGGACGAGCTTGCCGAAGACGGGCACCTTCAGCTTGAAGGCGTCGAACACGGCCCGTCCCTTGTCGGTCTCGATCCACCGCTTGAACAGGAAGACCGAGACGATCAGCAGCACGATGATGATCGGGAAGGCCTTCACCATGATCGAGGACACGGCCAGGAGCAGGCGGGTCGGGAGCGGCAGCGTCCCGCCCAGGTCGTTGTAGAGGCCCTTGAACATCGGGACGATGAACAGGAGCATGGCGGCCACGATGCAGAGCACCAGGGCGAGCACGGCGACCGGGTAGGTCATGGCCGACTTCACCTTGTGCTTCAGCTCGACCTGCTTCTCGAGCGTGTCGGCCAACTGGAGCAGGGTCTGGTCGAGGACGCCGCCGGTCTCGCCCGCCCGCACCATGGCGACGTAGAGGCGGTTGTAGACCTTCGGGTGGCGGGCCATGGCCTGGGAGAGGGACGAGCCCTTCTCCACGTCCTGGCGCACCTCGTTGATGACGCCCGCCAGGGTCTTGCTCTCGGTCTGCTCGGCCAGGATGTTCAAGGACCGCAGCAGCGAGAGGCCCGAGTTGATCATCGTGGCGAACTGGCGGTTGAAGACGGCGAGGTCCTTCAGCTTGACCCTGCCGCCGCCCATGCCGGGGAGCTTCAGCTCCTTCTTGAGCCCGGAGCCGCCCTTCTTGTCGATGGCCAGCGGGACGTAGCCCATCTGGCGCAGCTTGTTGGCGACGAGCGTCGTCGAGTCAGCCTCGAGCGAGCCCTCCAGGACCTTCCCCTGGCGGTCGCGGACCTTGTAGATGTAGGTGTCAGACATAGCCGGTCTCCTAGTGGGGGCCGCTCACCAGGCGGCGAAGGTCGTCTTCGTTGGCGCACCGCTGGATGGCCATCTCCATGGAGACGGCGCCTTGGCGCACCAGGCTGGCGAGGGACATGTCCATCGTCTGCATGCCGTACTTCCCGCCCGCCTGCATGGACGAGTAGATCTGATGGGTCTTGCCCTCACGGATGAGGTTTCGGACGGCAGGCGTGGCCACCAGGACCTCAGCCGCCACCGCCCGGCCGCGGCCGTTGTTGGTGGGGATGAGCTGCTGGGTGACGATGCCTTGCAGCGAGGCCGCGAGCTGGACCCGCACCTGCTGCTGCTGATGGGAGGGGAACACGTCGATCACGCGGTCGACCGACTGCGGGGCGTCCTGGGTGTGCAGGGTGGCGAACACGAGGTGCCCGGTCTCGGCGGCGGTGAGGGCGGTGGAGATGGTCTCCAGGTCGCGCATCTCGCCCACCAGGATCACGTCCGGGTCTTGGCGCAGGACGTGCTTCAGGGCGTTGCCGAAGGAGTAGGTGTCCTCCCCCACCTCCCGCTGGTTGATGACCGCCATCTTGTGGTGGTGGAGGAACTCGATCGGGTCCTCGACCGTCATGATGTGGCACGGCTTGCGGGAGTTGATGATGTCGATGAGCGAGGCGAGGGTGGTCGACTTGCCCGAGCCCGTCGGGCCCGTCACCAGGACCAGGCCCCGGGGCAGCTCGGAGAACTGCACGACGGCCGGGGGCAGGCCCAGGCGGTCGAAGGGGACGATGTCGAAGGGGATCACCCGCATGACCGAGCCCACCGAGTCGCGCTGGAGGAAGACGTTCACGCGGAAGCGGCCCACGCCGGGGACGGAGTGCGAGGTGTCGAGCTCGAGGTCGTTCTCGAACCGCTCCCGCTGGCGCTGGGTCAAGATGGCGTAGATCATCCGGCGGATCTCGGAGCCGTTCAGCACCGGGAACTCGGTGAGGGGCTTGATCTCGCCGTGGATGCGCACGCTGGGGTGCAGGCCCACGGTCATGTGGAGGTCGGAGCCGCCCAGGTCGACCACCCGCTCCAGCAGGTCGTTGACGTGCAGTTCGCCCCTCATGCCGTCGATGCCGCTGTCGGCGTGGTCGTCCGAGTCGGGCAGGGGCTGGTCGGCGACGGTGATCTCCAGGTCGTCGACGACGAGGTCGGCGGGCGGGGGGCCGTACATCTGGTTGACGACCTTCTTGAGCTCGGCCCGCACGGCCAGCGCGGGCTTGATGCTCCAGCTCGTGGCCGCTTCCATCTCGGCCCGGGCCTCGGTGTTGCCGGGGTCGGCCATGGCCACGAGCAGGTCGCTGCCGTCGAGGTCGACGGCCACGGCCTGGTACTTGTGGGCCAGGTCGGGCGGCACGAGGCGGTCGAGGGTCGGGTTGACCGAGCGGGCTTCGAAGTCGACGAAGTCGAGCCCGACCTGGGACGCGACGGCGGCCACCAGGTCCTTCTCGCCCACCAGGCCCTCCATCAGGAGGAGCTTGGAGAGGGGGACCTGCTCGGTCGTCTCACGGTCCAGAAGTGTCTCAAGCGTGTCGCGCGAAAGGACCTTGCGCTCTACGAGGAATTCGCCCAGTCGGCGCGAAGCTGCCTGCATAGAAAGGGGTATCGGCGCGGGTTTGGGCGACCCTGAGACTGTTCTCTCTGCGTGGCCGAGTGACTAGACCACCCGCTCGGCCCCGCCCGCCGGACCGGCCGGTCTGGAGGACAGGGCGCGGGGATTCGGCGCGCTCTGTCCTCCAGACGGCGCAGGAAAGGCGGGGTCAGGCGACGACCCGGAGGATCTCCTCCAGGGACGTCTTCCCGCTGCGGGCCTGGATGAGGCCCGCCTGGCGCAGGGTCAGCATGCCCTGGGCCATGGCCATCTTCTTGATGTCCTCGCTGTGCTCGCGCTCCACGATCAGCCGCTCGATCTCCTCCGAGACGGTCAGCACCTCGTGCAGGGCGAACCGCCCGTGGTAGCCGGTCTTGCCGCACGCCGAGCAGCCCTTGGGGCGGAACAGCTCGGGCTGCTCCTCGCCTGCGAACAGCTCCAGGTCCCAGCCCGCGCTGGCCAGCTCGGACGGGTTGGGCCGGTACGACTCCTTGCACTTCTCGCACAGCTTCCGGGCCAGCCGCTGGGCGACGATGCAGTCCAGGGCCGAGGCCACCAAGAAGGGCTCCACCCCCATCTCGATCAAGCGGGTGGGCGTGGTGGCGGCGTCGTTGGTGTGGAGGGTGGAGAGCACGAGGTGGCCGGTGAGGGCGGCCTCGATGGCGATGGTGGCCGTCTCCTTGTCCCGGATCTCGCCCACCAGGACGATGTCCGGGTCGGACCGCAGGATCGACCGCAGGGCGGCGGCGAAGGTCATCCCCGCCTTGTTGTTCACCTGCACCTGGTTGATGCCGGCCAGCCGGTACTCGACCGGGTCCTCGACCGTGATGATGTTCTTGGAGTCCTCGTTGAGGACGTTGAGCGTGGCGTAGAGGGTGGTCGACTTGCCCGAGCCCGTCGGGCCGGTGACCAGGATCGTCCCGTACGGCTTGCGGTACGACTGGGCGAAGCGCTCGGCCGACGACTCCAGGAAGCCCAGGTCGGTCAGCCGCAGCACGGCCGTCGACTTGTCCAGGATTCGCATGACGACCTTCTCGCCGTACACCGTCGGCAGGGTGGCGACGCGCAGGTCGATGGCCTTGCCGCCGATCACCACGTTGATCCGCCCGTCCTGGGGGATGCGGCGCTCGGCGATGTTGATCTCGGCCATGATCTTCAGCCGGGAGATGATCCCCGACTGGATGTTCTTGGGCGGGCGCATCTTCTCGTGCAGCACGCCGTCGATCCGGTAGCGGACCCGCACGTCCCGCTCGCTCGGCTCGATGTGGATGTCCGACGCCCGCTCGGCCACCGCCTGGGTGATCAGGAGGTTGACCAGCTTGACGATGGGGGCGTCCTCGACGACCTCCTTGACGTTGGACAGCTCGCCGTCGTCGGCCTCGTACTCGCTCGACGCCTGGGCCGAGATGTTCTCGGCCTCCCCGTCCATGCGGGTGTGGCGGTCGATGGCGGTGACGATCGAGTCCGGGGTGGCCATGATGACCCGGACCTCGCTCTTGGTGATCGTCCGGATGTCGTCGATGGCGAACACGTTGCCGGGGTCGGCCATGGCCAGGATCAGCCTGCCGTCCTCCCAGCCCACGGGCAGCGCCTGGTAGCGGCGGGCCAGCGACTCGCTGATGAGCCCCACCGCGCTGGAGTCGATCGAGTACTCGGACAGGTCGACGTAGTCGAGCCCGAGCTGGGGGGCCAGGATCCGGTAGAGGTCGGCCTCGGTGACCAGCTCCCGCTCGATAAGGACCCGTCCGAGGAACTTGCCCGTTTTGGCCTGCTCATCGAGCGCGCCTTCGAGCGACTCCTGAGTCAGGAGTCCTGCCGCCACGAATTGGGCGCCGAGAAGGCGGTTTTCTTCCGACATGGGCTCAGTGATTCAGATCGGCACGTCGAAGCGTCGGGTAAGGGCCATTTTCGACCACTTTCCGCGCTCTTGCGCCTGGCCCGGAGGCTACTGCCGGACCGAAGACAGGAATTTCAGGAGCAGGCCCCGGTTCAGCGGCTCGTCTCCTTCGCCCCCCTCGGATGTGGACGCCGTCGGGGCGCCGGCCTCGTCGGCGGCCTCCGCGTCGGCCTTGTCGTCCTTTTCGGCAGGCGTCTCCGCCTTGGCCGCGGGCTTGCCCGCCTTCTCGGGCGGCTCGCTGCTCAGGGCGGCGAGCTGGCTCACGAGCTGCTTGGCCTGGGCCGGGTCGACCTTGGCCTCGGGCCGGGACTCGGGCTTGGCCGCGGGGGCCTTGGCCGTCTCGGCCTTCTTGGCCGACGCCGCCGGGGCGGGCTTGGGCGCCTCGGCCGCGGGCGGCTCGGGGGCGCTCAGGTCGTCCTTGGTGGTCAGGGCCGGGATGGCGACCTTGCCGGTGGCCGTTTCGGGCCTGCGCTCCGGCTCGATGGCGACCTTGCCTGCACTCGCCTTGGCCTCGGGCACGGGGTCCGGCCCTGTCTCAGACTCAGGCTCCGTCTCAGGCTCTGTCTTGGCCGCAGGCGCAGGCTCGGCCTTCGAGGCCGGGGCGGCCTTGGCCGAGGCCGGCGCGGGCTCGGCCTTTTTCCCTGCGGGCTCGGACGCGGCCGGGGCGGGCGGGTCGGTGACCTCCACCACGCCCGACTCCACCAGGTCCCGCAGGGCCTTGCACACGGAGAACTCGCCCAGGCCAAGGCGCTCGGCCACGTCGTGCGCGCAGCGGGAGGCGGCCACGGCCACCACCATGCGCCACTGGTCGGCGGCGAGGGTCACATGGGGGTCGCCCAGGGCGGCGACCAGGACCACGCCGTGGTCCAGGGAGGGGACGACGGCCTCGATGCCCCGCCACTCGTTCAGGCGGGCAGAGGCCTCCAGCAGCAGCGGCTCGATGTCGACCGGGTCGCCCGGGTCGTCGGCCTGTTTCTCGGCGTCGAAGCTGAACTTGCCCGTGGTGAGGCGCAGCAGCTCGAACACCGCGTCCACGAAGCTGTCGGCCCGTCCGACATCGGCGCCCACCACCCGGCCCGCGTCCAACAGGACGCGCCCGTCGATGCGACCGCCGACGACTCGCAACTCGCCCGACTTCCTGGTGGCGGCAAGCAGCGCCATCACATCAGGAAGTGCAAATGTCTCCAACGTTCCGTGCAATGACACGGTGACCTCCGGCAACGACGACCTTCGCAACCATCGGCACGATTGAGCCTCGACTTCAGTATGCGTCCTGGCCGCGGTGGGCGATGGCCGCCAG
>DASYMT010000403.1:0-4852 GCA_036008925.1 Acidimicrobiales bacterium
GGAACTGGCGCCGCAGGCATCGGCCGCTCGACGACGACTGGACCGTGCACCGGGTCACGACCGCGGCCTGGGAGTACTTGCAGTCGCCGTTGGTGTACATGGCCGGGGTGGTGCCGGAGGCGCCGGGGAAGGCGCAGTAGGTGAGCTGGCCTTGGGCTTGGGCCGTGGCCGCGTCGAGGACGTCGTCCTGCGAGGGCAGCGTGTCGGCGATCGGCTCGTCGCCGAACACAGGCCGGTTGGCGGCCACACTCGTGCAGATGGCGAGCAGGGCCAAGGCCAGGGCGGCGGGCCAGCGTCGGTTGCGTCTCATCGCGGTCTCCTGTCGTAGGGGTTCTCGCTGGTACATGACGGCCGGCCCAAGAACGCAACGGGCCTTTTAACCCGATTGCCCCCCTACCGGGCCTGCGCGGCCGGGCGTACGGTCGGGCCTGCGGGACCGACAAGAGGGGGTTGTGCCGTATGGCCGAGCATCCGAACGCCCAAGCGATCCGCAGGGGGTATGCCGCCTTCTCCCAAGGTGACCTGGCCACCCTGTCCGAGCTGTTCGCCCAGGACATCCTGTGGCACGAGGCGGGCGGCGCCACCACGCCGCTGGCCGGCGACTACAAGGGCCAAGAGGCCGTGTTCACCATGTTCGGCCAGCTCGTGCAGTTGACCAGCGAGTTCATGGTCACGTTGGAGGAGGTGGTAGCTGACGACCACCAGGCTGTCGCCATCCATGAGACCTACGCCCGCCGTGGTTCCACGACCTACCGGTGCCGCGAGTCCATCGTGTTCCACCTGCTCGAGGGCAAGGTCACCGACGCGTGGCACACCGTCCCCGACCTCGAGGCCTACGACATGTTCTGGGCCGCGCCCAACGGCATGTCGATGGCCGAGCAGAACATCGCCAACACCAGGCGGGGCTATGCCGCCTTCGCGGCGGGCGACCTGGAGACGCTCAACGAGCTGTTCGCCGAGGACGTGCTGTGGCACGTCAAGGGGAGCGGCCCGCTCGACGGCGAGTACGCGGGCCGGGATGCGACCTATGGCTTCTTCGCCAAGCTGGCCCAGGAGCTGGGCGGCACGCTCGACATCCAACTGCACGACGTGCTGGCCAACGAGGACCATGTGACGGCGCTCTGCAATGTGACCGCCACCCGCAAGGGCGTGACCACGAGCGACCAGATGGTGCAGATCTTCCACGTCCGCGACGGCAAGATCGTGGAGGCGTTCGCAGCCACCACCGACCCGGCCAAGTCGATGGAGTTCTGGAAGGACTAGCCGGAGGAGCGGAGACTGCGCAGCCGCTCGACCACGCGGGGCAGGGCGTCGACCACCGCGTAGACGTCCGCGTCCGTGGTCGACCAGCCCACTGACAGCCGCAGGCTGCGCTCGCCGTCCGCGCCCATGGCCTGGAGCACGGGCGAGGGCTCCAACGACTCCGACGAGCACGACGAGCCGGAGTGGGCGGCGATGCCGGCCTGGTCGAGCCCGAGCAGCACCGGCTCGGCCTCCACGCCGTCGATGCCCACGCAGGCGATATGGGGCAGGCGCTCGGTGGGGTGGCCGTAGCGGACCACGCCGCTGATCCGCATCGCCGCGTCGAAGATGCGCTCGGTCTGCTGCTGCTGACGGGCCTGCTCGGCGGCCACGTCGATCCCTTCTGCGGCGGCGCCGAAGCCCACCGCGGCGGCCACGTTCTCCAGCCCGCCCCGTCGGGCCCGCTCCTGCTCGCCGCCCAGCAGGAGGGGGTCGAGGCGCAGGCCCCGTCGGACGAGCAGCGCGCCCACGCCCTTGGGGCCGCCCAGCTTGTGGGCGCTGACCGACAAGAGGTCGGCGTCGCCCAGTTGCACGGGGACGCGGCCGACGGCCTGGGCCGCGTCGACGTGGACGAGCACGCCGTGCTCCCGGCAGGCGGCGATCACCTGCTCGACCGGCTGGAGCGTGCCCACCTCGTGGTTGCCCCACTGGCAGTGGACGAGGGCCAGGCCCTCGTCGAAGGCGATGGCGTCGGGGTCGATGCGGCCGGTGCCGTCGACCGCGATGGTGATGGTCTTGGCCAGACGGGCCGAGGCGTCGCGCACGGCCGAGTGCTCGACGTCGGCCACCGCCACGGGGCCGGGGTGCCGACGAGTGGCCCCGAAGACGGCGGCGTTGACGGCCTCGGTGGCGCCGCTGGTGAAGACCACCTCACGAGGCCGGGCGTGCAGCAGGGCGGCCACCTGCTCGCGGGCCTCCTCCAGCGCGGCGCGGGCCATGCGGCCCTCGGTGTGGACCCGGCCGGGGTCGGCCGCGTCGAACCAGGGGAGCATGGCGTCGAGCACGCCGGGGCGCAGGGGGGAGGTGGAGGCGTGGTCGAGGTAGTGCCGCACGCTGCTGCCTGCCCTCAGGACAGGCTGGTGACGCAGGCGTCGTCGCCCAGGGCCCGGGACTCGGTGATGGCGGGCGAGGTGTCGCCGTAGAGGCAGGCGAGCATGCCCTTGACCATGCCCCGGTCGACCGCGCACATGACCGGGTGCTGGGTGGCGGTCTCGCCGAAGGGGCAGTGGTCGGCGATGATGGCCAGCACGCCGTTGCGGGGCTCGGTGTGGGCCGCGAAGCCGTGGGCGGTGAGGGCGTCGGCCACCGCGTGCAGGGCGGTGCGGAAGCTGCGGTGCCCCTCGTTGGGCGACATGTGGGCGGCCAGCATGCGGCCGTAGTCCTCGCCCACCTGCTCGGCCATGGCCTCGGCCTGCTCGGGCGGGATGAGGGCGAGGGCCCGGCCCAGAAGGGTGACGAGCAGGTCGTCGCGGCGGCCGGGGAAGTCCAGGCCCGTCGCCTTGTGGGCCACCCGGTAGCGCTTGGACGGGCGGCCCGCCTTGCCCGGGGCGTTGACGTGCACGTCGAGGTAGCCGCCCGCGGCCAGCTTGTCGAGGTGGTGGCGGGCCACGTTGGGGTGCAGCTCGAAGCGCTGGGCCACCTGGGCCGCAGTCACGCCGTCGTCGGACTCGCGGGCGTAGAGGTAGATGTCGCGGCGGGTGGGGTCCCCGAAGGCGTTGGTGACGGCCGCCACCGCCGCCGCGAACTCGCCGTCGTCGAGCGGGCGCTCGCCCAGCAGGGCGGCGTCGCCAGAAGTCCGGCTTAGGGGTACCGAAGCCACGTCGGTATTCTACCTATGCCGATAGTGGAAATTAGGAGCGTGTCTTTCGTGGCTGTGACTGAAGCCGAGGTCCTCGAAGCCCTGCGGCCCGTGCAGGACCCCGAGCTGCACCGCAGCATCGTCGAGCTCAACATGGTGAAGTCGGTCTCGGTGGCGGGCTCGTCGGTGCAGGTGGTCGTCGCCCTGACCGTGGCGGGCTGTCCGCTGCGGGCCGAGATCACCTCCCGGGTGACTGGCGCGGTTTCGGCCCTGGCCGGGGTCGAGTCGGTGGACGTCGACCTCACCGTGATGACCGACGCCGAGCGGGAGGCGCTGCGGATGCGGCTGTCCGGCGGCTCGGGCGGCGGCGGCCATGCGGGCCACGACCACGGCTCGTCGGGCGGGGCGCGGCTGGGTCACGAGGAGGGGCGGGCCAACCCGTTCCAGGCGGCCGACTCGCGCACCCGGGTGATCGGGATGACCTCGGGCAAGGGCGGCGTGGGCAAGTCGTCGGTCACCGTGAACACGGCGGTCGCCCTGGCCCGGATGGGCAAGGAGGTCGGCATCCTCGACGCCGACGTGTACGGCTTCTCTGTCCCCAAGATGCTCGGCATCGACCAGGAGCCCGTGGTCATCGACGGCCTGCTGGTGCCCCCCGTGGCCCACGGCATCAAGGTCATCTCCATCGGGTTCTTCGTGGAGGAGAACCAGCCGGTGATGTGGCGGGGGCCGATGCTGCACAAGGCGCTCGAGCAGTTCCTCACCGACGTCTACTGGGGCGACCTCGACTACCTCGTGATCGACATGCCCCCCGGTACCGGCGACGTGGCCCTGTCGATGGCCCAGTACCTGCCCAAGTCCGAGGTGTTCGTGGTCACCACGCCTCAGGCCGCGGCCCAGCGGGTGGCCCAGCGCACGGCGTACATGGCCAAGAAGATCAACCTGCCGCTGCGGGGCGTGGTCGAGAACATGTCGTGGTTCACCGGCGACGACGGCAGGCGCTATGAGCTGTTCGGCTCGGGCGGCGGGTCTGCGCTGGCCGCGGAGCTGGGCGTGCCCCTGCTGGCCCAGGTGCCGCTGGTGCCGGCGCTGCGCGTGGGGGGCGACGTGGGCCTGCCCGTGACCGTCTCCGAGCCCGACTCCGAGGCGGCCCAGGTGTTCGGTGCCCTGGCCAAGGAGATCGACAACATGGGCGCGTCGAGGGTCTTCCGCTCGGAGCTGCGCATCCAGTAGCCCAGTAGCCCGCCTTCCGGCTGGCTCGGGTTCGGCACGGTTGGGTTGGGCACGGCTCCGGATGGGGCGGTGGGGCCGGCCCCGGCTCGGCGGGGGCGGCCATCCGTAGCGGGGGTTTGCGCCGTACCCTGGGCGTGATGACCGCGGCCACCCCGGAGGAGGCGGAGCTCGACCCAGGCCGTCCGTACGGGCGGCGCATCTTCTTGGGCATGGCCGGCCTCGGTGTGGGCGGCGTGCTGGTCGGGTCCCGGGTGTCCGATGCGCTGGGGCGGCTGCTGGCGCCGGTGACCGCGGCCGACCGCACCGGGCTCTCCGACCTGCTGCCCGCGGGCGGCGGCTTTCGCATCTATACGGTAACCGGGTCGTTGCCGGGCCGGTCCGACGACGCCTACCGGTTGGCGGTGGCCGGCCTGGTCGAGCGGCCGCTGTCGTTGTCGGTGGCCGACCTGCGCGCGCTGCCCGCGGTGCGGCTGGTGAAGGACTTCCAGTGCGTGACCGGCTGGCGGGTGCCCGACGTGC
>DASYMT010000404.1:0-11515 GCA_036008925.1 Acidimicrobiales bacterium
GCATGCACGTGGAGAGGACGACGGCCTCGCTCACGTTCTCCAGGCTGCACAGGTCGGCCAGCGCCTTGGGCAGGCGGGCGTCGTTGACAGTCATCCGCTCGAGCACATCGAGCGGGACGGTTCGGTGGTTCAGCCCTACGACGACGACAGACACGCCTGGAGGCGCTCCTTGGCTTCTTGGACCTTGCCGGCCCTGATCAATGTGAGCATGTCCGACTCAAGAGCCCTTTGCCAATCAAGGCCCTCGGTCGAGCGGCCCGCCGCCTTCAGCGCCTGGCGCTCAGCGGACAGCAGTTCCACCAACACCTCGTACTCAGGGCCGAATTCCGCCTCCAGCCTGCCCCGCAGCCAGGTGGCCACGGCCGGGCTGTGTCCGCCGGTCGACACCGCCACGGTGAGCGGCCCCCGGCGCACGACGGACGGCAGCGTGAACGAGCACGACAGGGGGTCGTCGGCGCTGTTCACCCACACGCCCGCCGCCTCCCCGTCCTCGTACACGGCGGCGTTGACGGCCCGGTCGTCGGTGGCCGCGATGGCCAGGCGGTACCCGGCCACGTCGCCCCGGGCGTAGGGCCGCTCCTCCCACGTGACGCCGTCCCAAGCAGCGTCGAGGGCCCGCACCTCTTCGCCCACCTCGGCGCCCACCACGTGGACCACCGCCCCGCAGGCCAGCAGCCCCTCGGCCTTGCGGGCTGCGATGCGGCCGCCCCCCACCACCAGGCAGCGTCGGCCTGCCACCACCAGGTTCACCGGGTACTGGGGCGCGTCGACCGGCACTAGGCGGTCTCCACCAGCCCCTGACGCTGCTGGTAGAAGCTGAGGATCTGGAGCTCGATCGACAGGTCGACCTTGCGCAGGGTCACGCCATCCGGCACCGACAGCACCGTGGGGGCGAAGTTGAGAATCGACGTGATGCCCGCGGCCACCAGCCGGTCGGCCACCTCCTGGGCGCTCGACGCCGGGGTGGCGATGATGCCGATGGCGATGGCCTCGGACTCGGCCAGCTTGGGCAGGTCGTCGAGGTGGTGGACGGCCAGGTCGCCGATCTGCTCGCCCACCTTGGCCCGGTCGGCGTCGACCAGGGCCACCACCCGGAAGCCCCTGACCAGAAAGCCCCGGTAGTTGGCCAGGGCGTGGCCCAGGTTGCCGATGCCGACGATGCAGACCGGCCAGTCCTGGGTAAGGCCCAGCTCCCGGCTGATCTGGTACACGAGGAACTCGACGTCGTAGCCCACGCCCCGGGTGCCGTACGACCCGAGGTACGACAGGTCCTTGCGCACCTTGGCCGCGTTCACGCCCGCCAACTCGGCCAGGCGCTCGGAGGAGATGGTGGCCTGCTGCTGCTCGGCCACCTCGAAGAGGCTGCGGAGGTAGACGGGCAGCCGGGCCACGGTGGCCTCGGGGATGCGCCGCCGTCCCCCGTTGGTGTCCTCAGCCATAGCGGGGCAGGCTACCCGCGCCCCCCGCCCGTTTCACAAACGCACGAGCCCCTCCATCGCGCGTTTCCACAGGGACAGTGCCTGTGGAAACGCGAGTTAGAGGCGGAAGACCTCGTCGGCCGGGCGGGGCGGGCTGAAGAGGTAGCCCTGGGCCGCCCCGCACCCCAGCCGCACCAGCTCGTCCCGCTGGCCCGTCTTCTCCACGCCCTCGGCGATGGCGCTGAGCCCGAGGGCCCGGGTCAGGTCGAGCACCGCGCTCACGATGGCCCCGTCCTCCACCCGCGAGCCCAGCCCGCTCACGAACGTCCGGTCGATCTTCACGGAGTCGATCGGGAACCGGCGCAGGTAGGCCAGCGACGAGTACCCGGTGCCGAAGTCGTCGATGGCCAGGCGCACGCCGAGCGCCTTCAACGCCCGCAGCGCGCCCAGCGACAGGTCGGCGTCGTCCATCAGCGCCGACTCGGTGATCTCCAGGCACAGCTCGTCAGCGGGCAGGCCGCTGTCGGCCAGCGCCTCCCCCACCCGCTCGGCCAGCAGCGGGTCGGTGAGCTGACGCACCGACAGGTTGACCGCCACCATGAACGACTGGCTGCCGTCCCTGGCGTCCTGCCACTTGCGGGCGAAGCGGCAGGCCTCGTCCAGCACCCACGCGCCCAGCCGGTCGATGAGGCCGCTGCGCTCGGCCTGGGGGATGAACTCGGCCGGGGAAAGGAGCCCCCGCTCCGGGTGCTGCCAGCGCACCAGCGCCTCGAAGCCCAAGAGCCGCCCGCTGGGCAACTCCATCTCGGGCTGGAACCACACCCGCAGCTCGCCCGTGTCCAGGGCCCGCTCCAGCTCGCCCTCCAGCTCCCGCCGGTCCTTGGCCTCCCGGCGGCGGGACTCGTTGAACAGCTCGAACCGGGCCCGGCCCCGCTGCTTGGCCTGGTACAGGGCGGCGTCGGCATCCCGCAGCAGCGCCTCGGCATGGTCGCCCACCCCGTGGGTCATGGCGATCCCGATGCTGGCCGTGAGCCGCACCTCGCTGCGCTGGATGGCCACCGGCTCGCGCAGGGCGATATTGATCCGCTCGGCCACGCCCACCGCCTCCAGCTCCCCGACCAGCCCCTCGCACACCACCACGAACTCGTCGCCCGCCACCCGGGCCACCAGGTCGGTGGGCCGCACCACGTCGGCCAGCCGCCGGGTCACCAGGGGCAGCACCATGTCGCCCCCCTCGTGGCCGAACCCCTCGTTGACCTCCTTGAAGCGGTCCAGGTCGAGGAGCAGCACGGCCACCTTGCCCCCCGCCTCGGTCGACCGGGCCAGGGCCGCGTCGAGCCTGCGCACCAGCTCGGTCCTGGGGACGACGCCGGTGGCGGCCCACTCGTCCACCTCCACCGCCTCGCCCAGCCGCTCGAAGGCCAGTCCCACAAGCCCGGCCGCCACCCGCAGCAGGTGGACGTCCTCCTCGTCGGGGGCCCTGGTCTCGGCCAGGAACACGCCCACCGAGCCCAGCATCCGGCCGGTCACCGACGACACCACCGGCATGGCCCACGCCGCTTTGAGCCGGTGGCCGAGCATGGCGTTGCGGAAGGCGGGGGCCACGTCGTCGGCCGCAGCCACGTCGCTGATCACCACCGGCGGCTTGCTGCGCACGGCCGAGCAGGCGTTGTCCATGTCCAGACGCCAGTCCCGCACGGCGTCCACGAAGGTCTGGGGCAGGTTGGGCGCGGCGGCGATGGACAGGGTGCGCTGGCGGGCGTCGAGGGCCCGCACCACGGCCCGGGCGCCGGGGGCGTGCAACTCGACCAGGGCCACCACCGCGTTGAGGACCTTCTCCAAGGGGGCGGCCCGGGCGATGTGTTCGAGCACCCGGGCCTCGGCGCTCAAGAGCGACGACCGGCGGTGCCGGTTGGTGATGTCCCGCAGGTAGAGGACGACGCCCGCCACCGTGGGGTCGTCGAAGTTGTTGGAGAAGACGGCCTCCATGGTGCGCCAGTTGCCGCTGCCGTCGGCCAGGCGGAACTCGACCGGGCCGGTCACCCCGCTGCGGACCAGGGCCACGGTGATGGAGCCGACGATCAGGGGCATGTCGTCGGGGTGGACCAGCCTGCTGACCGAGAGGGCGGGCTCGGTCTCGTCGTAGCCCAACAGGCGCTGGAGCCCCGGGCTGCAATAGGAGACGGTTCCGTCAGCGTCCAGCACAGCCACAGTGTCCGAGGCGTCGCGGAGGAGGGACTCGAAGTGCCGCTCCACGTCCTTCAAGACGGTGGCCGAGCCGTTGTGATGACGCTGCCTGCGCACCTCCAGCTCGGTCATGAGCAGCCTGCCCATGCCGTCGAGCACGGCCACTTGGTTGGCGTTGAAGGCCCGGGGCTTGCGGTCGGCCACGAAGATGGCGCCGATCACCGCGCCGTCGGTGGTCTGCAGCGGGGCTGCGGCCCAGGCCCCCACGGGCAAAACGGCGTGCTGGACGAAGGCCCGCTCGGCCGACGTGTCGGGGACCACCAGCACCTCGTCGCCCGCCAGCAGCAGCGGGGTGAGGCCCCAGCCCGCCGGAAGCTCGTCGTCGGTGATGCCCACGCCCGCGACCACCCGGATGCGGCCCCCGTCGATGAGGCCGACCGCGCACACCGGCACGTCGAGGAAGTGGGCGACGATCTGGGCCGCGGAGGCCAGCCCCGCCTGCCCGGGCGCGAGCCCGGCGTAGTCCGCGACGGCGACGAGTCGCCGACGCTCCGCCTCCGGCTGAAGTTTCGACACGCCACCTCCTCCCCGAGGCGTTGCCTAAAGCGGACAAATGATTGCATAAAACATGCGACTTGGGAATCGGAAGAGTGGTACTTCCCCTACGGAGAGCGCGAACTCCCAAAACGTGTACCCGGTTTCGTCCGGCCTTACGCAATACGCTGCCGATGTGCTGCATCGGGCCTTGGCCGCCGCCGCCGCCCTCGTCTCCCTCGCCTTCGCCCTCTCGACCTTCGAGCGCTGGCTGGCCCGACGACGCCGTCACGACCTGGCCTGGACGGTCGCCCTCGCCATGTTCTGCCTGGCCGCGGCGGCGTTGGGGGCGGGGGTGGGGACGGGCTGGAACGGCCCGGTGTTCCGCGTCTTCTACTTCTTCGGGGCGGTGGCCAACGTGCCGTTCCTCGCCCTGGGGACGGTCTATCTCTTGGCCGGGCCCGAGCGGGGGGACCGCTGGGCCGCCGGTGTCAGCCTGGCCGTGGCCTTCGCGGGCGGGGTCGTCTTCGCCGCCCCGTTTCGCCACCCGGTGCCCGTGCATGCGCTGATACCGCAGGGCTCCGACGTGTTCGGGCCCCTTCCCCGGGTGCTGGCCGCGGCGGCGTCGGCAGGCGGCGCGCTGGTGGTGTTCGGCGGGGCGGCGTGGAGCGCGTGGCGCTTGCGGCGCGGGCGCATGGTGGCGGCCAACGTGCTCATCGCCGCGGGCACGGCCGTGCTCTCGGCCAGCGGCGTGCTGAACTCGGTGGCCGACGAGATGACCGGCTTCGCCGTCACCTTGGTGGTCGGCATCAGCGTGCTGTTCGTGGGATTCCTGGTGGCCGGCGCCCGGCCCGTGGTCAGGCCGAGCGAAGTTGGCGGCGCAGCAGCTTCCCTGCCACCCCGTGCGGCAGCGCGTCCACGAAGCTGACCTGGCTGGGCGCCTTGTAGCGGGCCAGGCAGTTGGCCGCGAACTCGACCACGTCGTGCTCGGTCAACTCGGCGCCGGCGGCCCGCACCACGAAGGCCTTGACCGCTTCGCCCGTCTGGGCTGACGGCACCCCGACCACGGCCGCCTCGACGATGCCGGGGTGCTCCAGCAGGGCGTCCTCCACCTCCACCGGGTAGACGTTGAAGCCGCTCACGATGATGAGGTCCTTGGCCCGGTCGACGATCCACAGGTGGCCGGAGGCGTCGGCCACGGCGATGTCGCCCGTCTTGAGCCAGCCGTCCGAGGTGAGCACCGCCGCGCTGGCCTCCGGGTCCTGCCAGTAGCCCCCGAAGACGTTGGGGCCCCGGACCCAGATCTCGCCCGGGTCGCCCTCCAGCGCGTCCTCGCCCTCCTCGTCGACCAGCCGCACCTCCACGCCGGGCAGCGGCAGGCCGATGGAGCCGGGCTTGGGCCGCTCGCCCACCACGGAGGAGGTGACCACGGGCGACGCCTCGGTCAGCCCGTAGCCCTGGTGGATGGGGAGGCCGAAGCGGGCCTCGAAGGCGGCGGCCACCTCGTCGGGCAGAGGGGCGGCGCCGGACGTGGCCAGCCGCACCGGGCCGAAGGCGCCGGGTCCGGCCGCGTCGGCGGGCAGGGCCGACCAGGCCGCGTACATGGGCGGGGCGCCCGCGATGAGGGTGACGCCGTGGTCCTGGACCAGCGACAGGTCGCGGGACGGGTCGAAGCGCTCGTCCAGGGCGATGGCGCCGCCCACCCAGAGCATGAGGCCGAGCACCACGTTGAGCCCGAAGATGTGGAAGAGGGGCAGCACGCCCAGGCTCACGTCGGCGCTCGTGACCTTGCGGCCCGGGTGGCGCTGGACCTGCTCGAGGTTGGCCCGCAGGTTGCCGTGGGTGAGCTGGGCCGCCTTGGGCGAGCCCGCCGTGCCCGCGGTGAAGATCAGCACGGCCAGGTCCTCCGGCCCCCGCTCGACCACCGGCGGGGCGTCGTCCGGGCTGCCGTCCAGGCTGTCGGGCCCGTCGAGGATGCGCAGGGCCCCGCCTACCGCTTCGAGCCCGGCCCGGCCCGTCGCCCCGGCCACGGCCACGGACACGCCCACCGCCTCGAGCTCGCGCTCCAACTCGACCGCCGGGCTGTTGGGGTTGAGGGGCACCGCCACCGCGCCCAGGCCCAGGACGGCCAGGTAGGCGACGACAAAGAGGGGCTCGTTGCCCGCCACCAGGGCCACCCGGTCCCCCGGCTGCACGCCCGCCCCGGCCAGGGCAGCCCGGGCCCCCGCCACCTGGGTCCGCAGGTCGCCGTAGGTGGTGGTGCCTGCCGGGCCGACCAGGGCGGGGGCCGCGTCAGGGTGGGCGTCGATCATGGCGGCCAGGTTCACGGCTGCTCATTCCAGCACGCGGCGTGCTCCTCGCGCCTGTCCGCCCGTCGGCGAATCTTGGATCAAGACGGGGCCGACACAGGACGAAGGACTAGACACAATGCGCCGCCCTGTCATGGTCATCGTGCTCGCCCTCATCGGTCTGCTGGCCCCGCTGGCGGGCCCGGCCCACGCCGCATCCGGTCCGGCGGGCATGGAGTCGGAGTTCGTGGCCCGCATCAACGCCCTCCGGGCGTCGAAGGGCCTGGGCGCCCTCGTGGTGGACGCCGAGTTGACCGGCATCGCCCGCCACTGGGCCGCGCAGATGGCCGCGGCCGGGGACATCTCGCACAATCCGAGTTTCGGGAGCCAGGTCCAGGCCAACTGGGTCAAGCTGGGCGAGAACGTGGGCATGGGGCCGAGCGTCCCCAGCCTCCACGACGCCTTCGTGCGCAGCCCCCACCACTACGTGAACCTGGTCGACCCCGCCTTCACCCGCATCGGGGTGGGCGTGGTGATCGGCCGCAACGGGACCATCTTCACGTCGCATCAGTTCGAGCGGCTGGCGTCCGACGACGCCGCTGCCCCTGCCCGGGCCGTGTCTGCCCCCAGTCCGGCCCGGGCTGCTCGCTCGGCTGCGCCTCGCGCCGCCGCCCCCTCTCCGGCTCCGGCTGCCGCTGTTCCCGCCCCCACGGCGGCGCCGAAGCCGGTGGTTGTGCCCGCCCGCGTCGCCCTGTCGCTGGAGCAGTTGCGAGGCCGCGGGCTGTAAGGGCTCCGGGCTGTAGGGCTCCGGCCCGCGGGCTGTAGCCTCGCCCCGTGCGGCTCGGAACCACGATCACCCTGGCCATCTTGCTGACCGCCATCCTGCTGGCGTCGCTCATCCAGTTCGCCCGCACCTAGTCCCGGCGCTGCCCGCACTGGCCCAGTCGTCAGTCGGGCGGCTCTGAGAGCGAGACGGCGTCGCCGGGGCGCAGCTTGAGCTCGTCGGCCGCCGACCGCTGCTCCAGGGCGACCGAGAGCAGCCCGTACGAGTCGACCACCAGCCCCACCTCGCCCGGCTTCAGGTCCCCGTAGGCCACGGCCCGTCGGCCGGTGCGGACCTGCCCGGCCCACGACAGCCGGATGCGCTCGCCCATGGCCGTCACCTCGTCGGGGTCCACGTTGAGCTGGGCGTTGCCGTAGCGGTCGACCCACAGCACCTCGGCCACCAGCGCCCCGTCCTCCTCCCGGGTGAGCGGGACCATGCCGGGGGTGAGCGTGACCGGGTCGACCTCGTCGCCCAGCTCGGCCAAGTCGAGCCCGTCGGCCAGGTGGGCGGCGGCGGGGGCGAACACGTCGCGCCCGGCGAAGGTCGGGCCGGGGGCGGGGATGTGGTGCTTGGTGTTGGTCAGGCTCACGGCCCGCCGAGCGCCGCCGAGGAGCGACACCGCCGCGGCCAGCAGGCCGTTGTCCGGCCCCACGAAGACCAGCCCGTTGTCCTCGGCCTCGACGGCCACGGCCCGCCGGTCGGTGCCCACGCCGGGGTCGACCACGGCCAGGACCACGCCGGGGGCCAGGTACTGGCACGACCGGGCCAGGGCCAGCCCGCCCGCCCGCACGTCGTGGGCCGCGATGCCATGGGTGATGTCCACCACCGCGGCGTGGGGGGCGATCTGGCGGATGACCGATTTGACCACTCCGACGAACTCGTCCTCCAGCCCGTAGTCGGACAGGAACGAGATCGTGTCTGAGCGCGCCACTCGAGGGACGCTAGCGCCCCCGGTGGGTCAGCCCGTCCGGCTGGTCAGCCTGCTTCGGTGTACCGGTCCGCCAGGTACTTGTCGACGTCGTCCTCCCGAAGCCGGTAGGACTTGCCCACACGTACGGCCGCCAGCTCGCCTGCGTTGATGAGCCGGTAAACGGTCATGTTGGACACCCGCAGCAGGCTGGCCACCTCAGCAACCGTGAGGAACCGGGCCTTCGCGTGTTGTTGCGACAGTGGAATCACCCCTCTCCGCCTGAGGGCACTGTAAACGACTGTGGGCGGTGAGTGAAGAGTGAACTTCCGGGGGTCAGGCCCGGCCGAGCTGGCGGGACCGCTCGGTGGCCGCCATCACCGCCTCCAGGAAGGCGGCCCGCACCCCCCGCTCCTCCAGGGCCCGCAGGCCCGCGGCGGTGGTGCCGCCGGGCGAGGTGACCGCGGCCCGCAGCGTCTCGGCGCTGTCGCCCGACTCGGCCAGCAGCCGGGCCGAGCCCAGCAGGGTCTGCACGGCCAGGGTCTGGCTCACGTCCCGGGGCAGGCCCGCCAGCACCCCTGCCTCGATGAGGGCCTCGGCCACCAGGAACACATAGGCCGGGCCGCTGCCCGACAGGCCGGTCACCGCGTCGAGCAGGTGCTCGGGCAGGCGCACCACCTGGCCCACCGCGCCCAGGACCTCTTCGGCCCAGGCCAGGTCGGCGTCGCCCGCCGACGTGCCCGGGGCGATGGCCGAGGCCCCCGCCCCCACCAGGGCGGGCGTGTTGGGCATGGCCCGCACCACGGGCGTCCCCGGGGGCAGCCAGGCCTCCAGCTTGGCCAGGGGCACCCCAGCGGCGATGGACAGGACCCGCTCGGCCTCGACCGCCCGACAGGCGCTCTCCACGTCGCCCGGCTTGACCGCGATCACGGCCCCGTCGGCGGGCTCGGGCTGCGGCGCCACCCGCCAGTCGGGATGGGCCGCGGCCAGCTCCTCCACCCGGGCCGGGGCCTTCTCCACCACGAGGATGTCGGCCGGGGCGGCCCACTTGGCGTCGAGCAGGCCCGCCACCAGGGCCTCGCCCATCCGGCCGCCACCGAGCACCACGAGTGCAGGCACAGGCCGCAGGCTACCTTCACCTCGCGTTTCCACAGGGACAGTGCCTGTGGAAATGGCGGTTAGGGGCGGTTAGGGGAGGTAGCGGCGGGGGTCCTGCGGGTTCCCGTTGACCCGGGTCTCGAAGTGCAGGTGGGGCCCGGTCGAGTGCCCGGTGTTGCCGCTCCAGCCAATGACCTCCCCCTGACCCACCCGCTGCCCGGCGCTCACGCCCAGCCTGCTCTGGTGGGCGTAGCAGGTGCTGAACCCGCCGCCGTGGTCGATGCAGGTGTAGTTGCCGTACCCGCTCATCGACCGGGCCAGGATGACGGTGCCGCCCTTGGCCGCATGAATGGGGGTGCCGCTGCCCACGCCGATGTCGATGCCCGCGTGCATCTTGCCCCACCGGTAGCCGAAGCCCGACGTGACCGGCCCCCGCAGCGGCCAGATCAGCCCGGCCGCCGAGGTGCGGGCGTCGAAGCCGCCGTCGCCGCCCCGGGAGGCCCGGTCCTGGGACTCGGAGGCCCGGATGAGGGCGACCAGGCCGGACTCCTCACGGGCCACCGCGTCGGCCTCGGCCTGGTAGTCCTTGATGCGGGCCTCGACCGCGGCCGACAGGCGCTCCTTCTCCTGCTGGGCCTTCTGGAGGTCGCTCAGCCGGGCCAGGACCGCCTGGCGCCGCTCGGCCATGACGTCGCGGGCGTGGGCCGCGGCTGCCTGCTGCTCCTCCAGGTCCTGCTTGGCCGCCCGCAGCCGGTCGACCACGTCCCGGTCCCGGTCGCTGACCTGGCGGCGCAGGGAGTCCCGGCGGCTGGCCTCGCCCAGGTCGCTGGTGGCGATCACGCCGCCGAACGGCGTGGCCTTGGGGCGCACGTAGTCGTCGACGGCCCGGCGCACGACCGCGCCCCGGAGGGTGCCGATCTGGGCCTCGGTCTCAGCCAGCCGGGCGTCGGCTGCGGCCACCGTGGCCATGGCCGCCTGCACCGCCTGACGGGCCGAGTCGGCTGCCGCCTGCTGCACCGAGACCTGCCGGTTCAGCACGGAGAGGGCGCCCTCGAGCTCGCCGTCCGACGCCTTGAGGGCGTTGATCTTGGCCGCAAGCTGGGCCTTCTTGGCCCGGGCCGCATCGCGCTGCAGCTTGGCCTTGGAGACAGACGTCTTGGCCTGGGCCGGGGCGGCAAGGGCCACCAGCAAGGCCAGGACAAGCGCGGCGACGGCGGGGAGTCTGGAGGTCTTTCGCATAAAGGATTGACGCAGGCTCGGCGTGGGGAAACCCCAGAAAGCCAGAACGCAGGCTAGTTACAAGTTCGCCGCGCCCACAAGTTTCTCCTCGCTCGCGCCCTTGCCCGCGCCCTCGGCCGGGACCCCGGTCAGGAAGCGGCGGTGGACGGCGATCAGCAGGGCGGCCAGCCCCGCGCCCATCCCGAACACCGGCCGGGCGCCCACCGTGTCGAGCCCCACCCCGGCCAGCACCGGGCCTGCCGTCTGCCCGGCCCGGGCGAACCCGACCCACGTGGCGATCACCGTGCCCCGGGCCTCGGGCGGGGCGGTCTCGGCCACCGTGTCCTGGAGGGTGGCGATGAGCAGCCCGTCGCCCCCGCCGTAGAGAAGGGCGGCCACGCACACCGCGACCAGGGCGGGCACGGACGCGGCCAGGGTGAACCCGACCGCGAACAGCCCCAGCCCGAGCAGGATCACCGGCACCCGGCCGAAGCGGGCGCGGAGCCGGCCAAGAGACAGGGCGGCCACCGTCGAGGTCACGGCCGGGAGGGCCAGCACCAGCCCCCGGCCCGCGGCCTTCACATGGAAGGTGTCGGCCAGGTAGAGGGGCACCACGGTCATGAACAGGCCGAAGATCATCACGAACACGAACATGCCGAGCAGGACGGGCCCGAGCACGGCTCTGGTCTTGAGAATGGGCACCGTCTGCCTGAGGTGGGCCCCCAGGGTGCCGGGTCGGCGGGTAGACCGGGGCAGCCGGACCCACACCACCGCCGCGCTCACCAGACCGATCCAGTAGGGCAGGAACGTGGCCCGCCACCCGCCCAGGCCGGCCAGCAGGCCGCCGATGGGCGGCAGGACCACGATGGCCATGGTGAGGGCGGCCGCGTTGCGCCCGATCAGCCGGGTCCGCTCCTCGCCCTGCCAGTTGTCGCTGATGATGACGACGGCCAGGTTGACGAGCCCGGCCGAGCCCACACCCTGGAGGAAGCGCAGGGCCAGCAGCGCGGGGTAGTTGGGGGCGAAGGCGGCCAGCCCG
>DASYMT010000405.1:0-10388 GCA_036008925.1 Acidimicrobiales bacterium
CGTGTTGGCGAGGATCATCTCGCGCACCACCGGCAGGCGGTCGGGCGCCAGGAACATGTGCTCGGTGCGGCACAGGCCGATGCCCTCGGCCCCGAACTGGCGGGCGTTGGCCGAGTCGGGCCCGTTGTCGGCGTTGGCCCGCACGGCCAGCTTGCCCTTGCGGACGGCGTCGGCCCACGTGAGGATGATGTCGAACTCGGGGGGCGGCTCGGCGCTGCTGAGCTGCTGCTCGCCCAGGACCACGGAGCCGGTGGTGCCGTCGAGGGAGATGACGTCGCCCTCCTTGACCGTGACGTCGCCCACCGTGAACTGCTTGCCCTTGATGCGGATGGACTCGGCGCCCACCACCGCGGGCTTGCCCCAGCCGCGGGCCACCACGGCCGCGTGGCTGACCAGGCCGCCCCGGGCGGTGAGGATGCCCTCGGCCACGATCATGCCGTGCACGTCCTCGGGGCTGGTCTCGCTGCGCACCAGGACGACCTTCTCGCCCCGGTCGGCCGCGTCGGCCGCGTCGTCAGCCGTGAAGTAGGCCTTGCCCACCGCCGCGCCGGGCGACGCGGCCAGGCCCTTGGTGAGGACCTTGGCGTTCTTGTTGGCGAACTGCGGGTGCAGCACCTGGTCGAGGTGCTCGGCCGTGATGCGCATGATCGCTTCCTGGCGCGAGATGCCGAGGTCGCCCTTCTTGGTCATGTCGACCGCCATGCGCAGGGCGGCCACGCCGGTGCGCTTGCCCACCCGGGTCTGGAGCATCCAGAGCTTGCCCTGCTCGATGGTGAACTCGGTGTCGCACATGTCCCGGTAGTGCTTCTCCAACCGGTCGAAGATGCCGAGCAGCTCCTTGTAGATCTTGGGGAAGCGGTCCTTCAGGGCACTGAGCGGGAGGGTGTTGCGGATGCCCGCCACCACGTCCTCGCCCTGGGCGTTGATGAGGAAGTCGCCGTAGGAGCCCCGGGCGCCGGTGGCCGGGTCGCGGGTGAAGCCCACGCCGGTGCCGGAGTTGTCGTCCCGGTTGCCGAAGACCATGGTCTGGACGTTGACCGCCGTGCCCAGGTCGTGGGGGATGCGCTCGCGCACCCGGTAGGCGACGGCCCGGGGGCCGTTCCAACTGCGGAACACGGCCTCGATGGCGCCGCGCAACTGGGCCTGCGGGTGCTGCGGGAAGGGCTTCTTGGTGTGCTTCTTGACGATGGCCTTGAACCCGTCGGTCAGGTCGCGCAGGGCGCCCGCCGGCACCTCGGCGTCGGAGGCGGCCCTGCTCTTCTCCTTGGCCTTGTCGAAGGCCTCGTCGAACTCCTCGCCCGGCAGGCCGAGCACGATGCGGCCGTACATCTGGATGAAGCGGCGGTAGGAGTCGTAGGCGAAGCGCTCGTCGTCGGTCTGCTTGGCCAGGCCCTGCACGCTGTCGTCGTTGAGGCCGAGGTTGAGGACGGTGTCCATCATCCCCGGCATGGAGAACTTGGCCCCGCTGCGCACGCTGACCAGGAGGGGGTCGGCCGGGTCGCCCAGCCGCTTGCCCATGGCCTTCTCGAGCTTCTTCACGTGCTTTTTGATCTCGGCGTCGAGGCCGTCGGGCCAGCCTGCGTCCATGTAGTCCCGGCAGGCGTCGGTGGAGATGGTGAACCCGGGCGGTACCGGCAGGCCCAGTACTGAGGTCATCTCGGCCAGGTTCGCGCCTTTGCCGCCGAGCAGGTCCTTCAGGTCTTTCGGGGCCTTTCGATGCTTGTGATCGAAGCCGTACACGTAGGGCATGGCGCCAGCCTACTCAGCGCGGTTGGGCGTGGATTCCTGGCCATCCAGGCTGTTCAGCGGGGCACGAGGCCGCCCTTCGAGCCCATCGGCCGCCCCCGCCCCGTGCGTGCTCAGACGGACAGGCGGGCCCGCAGCTCGTCGACCAGCGAGTCGATGGGCACGCGGACCTGCTCCAGCGTGTCCCGGTCCCTGATGGTGACGGCCCTGTCCTCCAGGGTCTCGAAGTCCACGGTCACGCAGAACGGCGTGCCGACCTCGTCCTGGCGCCGGTAGCGGCGGCCGATCGACTGGGTCTCGTCGTAGTCGGTCATCCAGTGGGGCTGGAGGAGGCCGAGCACCTCGCGGGCGGTGGGCGTGAGCGTGTCCTTCTTGGACAGCGGGAGCACGGCCACTTTGTACGGGGCCAACTGGTGGTGCAGCCGCAGCACGGAGCGGGCCTCGCCGTCCACCTCGTCCTCGGAGTAGGCGGCGATCAGGAAGGCCATCATCGTGCGGGTGGCGCCCGCCGCGGGCTCGATCACATACGGGACGTAGCGCTCGCCGCTGGCCTGGTCGAAGTACTCCAGCTTCTCGCCCGACGCGGCGGCGTGCGCCTTCAGGTCGAAGTCGGTGCGGTTGGCGATGCCCTCCAGCTCGCCCCAGCCCCACGGGTAGAGGAACTCCACGTCGGCCGTGCCCGCCGAGTAGTGGGACAGCTCCTCTTTGTCGTGGTGCCGCAGCCGGAGCTTCTCGGCGGGCATGCCCAGGTCCGTGTACCAGCGCATGCGCTCGTCGCACCAGTACTGGAACCACTTGTCGCCCTCGTCCGGGGGCACGAAGAACTCCAGCTCCATCTGCTCGAACTCGCGGGTGCGGAACACGAAGTTGCCGGGCGTGATCTCGTTGCGGAACGACTTGCCCTGCTGGGCGATGCCGAACGGCGGCTTCTTGCGCGAGGTCTGGAGCACGTTGAGGAAGTTCACGAACATGCCCTGGGCCGTCTCCGGGCGCAGGTAGGCCACGTTGGCGTCGCCCGAGTCGTCCTGCACCGGGCCCACGAACGTCTTGAACATGAGGTTGAAGTTGCGGGAGTCGGTGAACGAGTCCTTGGCCCCGCAGTTCGGGCAGGTGGTGGGGTCCTCGAGCTGGTCCTCACGGAAGCGCTCGTTGCATTTACGGCAGTCGACCAGCGGGTCGGTGAAGTTGGCCAGGTGGCCTGAGGCCTCCCAGATGCGGGGCGACGACAAGATGGCGGCGTCGAGCCCGACCACGTCGTCGCGCGACTGCACCATGGCCCGCCACCACGCCTCCTTGACGTTGCGGAGCATGAGCACGCCCAGCGGGCCGTAGTCGTACGTCGAGCGGAAGCCCCCGTAGATCTCGGCCGACGGGAACACGAAGCCGCGCCGCTTGCACAGGTTGACGACCTGTTCCATGAGATCCTGCTCGGGCATGGCGTGCGAGGTTATCGTCTTTGCCCTGCGAGCCCGCCGGGCACAGCCGGGTCCGGCTGAGCCGGGCGACTAGTCGCACCGGGCCGTTCGCAAAGTAGTCATTCACAGCACCACCCGATCGCCCCATACTCGTCAACGTGAGGACGCTCAGCGTGCTGGCGGACACGCAAGGAGGCCACAGCACAATGCATCGGGGCGAGGACGAGCCGACGGGGAGGACGACGCCCGTCGAACCGTCGCAGACGGAGCTTCTCGCGGCCGAGCGGCGGCGGGCGGACTCGGCCGAGCAACGCCTCCGCAACCAGACCCTCTTGTTCGCCGAGGCCGAGCACAAGCTCAAGACCACCCTGGCCGTCATCAGCGGCTGGGCCGCCACCCTGGACGAGAGCTGGGACAAGCTGCCCGACGACCTGCGCCGCCAGGGCATCGTCGCCATCCGCCGCAACGCCGAGGACCTGGCCGAGCAGGCCGGGCGGCTCCTCGACGACGCCAGGGCCGAGATCGCCAACCTCGACCTCGATCCGGTGCGGCTGGAGCTCAACGAGGTGCTCGGCGTGACGACCGGGCTGTTCGGCGGCGTGTCCCGGGCCCATCGCGTGCTCTTCGACGCCGAGCCGGGCGAGGTGTGGGCGTGGGTCGACCCCGCCGCGCTGCAACAGGTGCTCGGCCACCTGATCGAGAACGCGGTGAAGTACTCGCCCGAGGGCGGCGACATCACCATGCGGACCTTCGTCGACGGGGCCGAGGCCCACCTGGAGGTGCGCGACCAGGGCGTGGGCGTGCCCGAGGACGTGAACCTGTTCGCCGCCTTCCAGCGGGGCGACGAGGAGACCCATGGGGCGGGCCTGGGCCTCTACATCGTGCGCAACCTGGTGGAGGGCATGGGCGGACGGATCAGCGCCAAGCGCAACGACGACAGGCCGGGCTCGACCTTCACCGTCGTGCTCCCCGCGGACTGAGCGGGTCGGGGCTACGAGCGGTCGAGGACGTGCAGCGAGCGCAGGCGGCGCTCGATGTGCTGCTCGAAGGCGTGCGAGGCCAGGTGCTCGACCTCGTGCGTGGCCGACGACGCGGGCTGGTTGAGGGCGTCGGCCAGGCCGCCCCCCAGGATGCGGCGGATGAGGTCGAGCCCCTCGGCCGACAGGGCGATCCCCCGGCGGCAGTCGCGGCAGAGCACGCCCCCCTCGGTGAGGTCGAACGCCTCCAGCTCGTCGGGCCGCCCGCACGACGCGCACTGGTCGAGCAGCGGGTGGGCCCCCTCCAGCGACAGCAGCTTCCAGAAGAAGGCGGGCACGATCAACGGGGCGTTGCCCGCGGCCAGGGCCCGCAGCGCGCCCACGAGCATCTGGTACAGCCGGGGGCTGGGCTCGCGCTCTTGGGCCACCTGGTCGACCGCCTCCAGCAGCGACGTGGCCCGGGCCAGGCGGTCCAAGTCCTCCCGGACGGCCCGGAAGTGGTCGATGGTGTCGGCCTGGGTGACGATGTCGAGCTCGCGGCCCTCGTAGAACTGGACGGCCAGATGGGTGAGGGGCTCGAGCCGGCCGCCGAAGCGGCTCTTGGTCTTGCGCACGCCCTTGGCCACGGCCCGGACCTTGCCGTGGCCCTGGGTCACGAAGGTCACGATGCGGTCGGCCTCGCCCAGTTTGATGGTGCGCAGGACCACGCCCTGGTCCCGGTAGAGGGGCGACCCCATCAGCCCGCCGCCGTCACGGCTTCTCGGGGTCGCCCGGGTCGTCCATCTCCAGGCCGCCGAAGCGGCGGTCCCGGCGCTGGAACTCGCGGATGGCCTCCACCAGGTGGTCGCGGCGGAAGTCGGGCCACAGCACGTCGGTGAAGACAAGCTCTGAGTAGGCCAGCTCCCACAACAAGAAGTTGGAGATGCGGAACTCGCCCGACGTGCGGATGACCAGGTCGGGGTCGGGCATGTCCGGGTGGTAGAGCCGGCTGCGGATGTCCTTCTCGCTCAGCTTGTCCGGCGTGATCCCCTCCCGAATCACCTCCCGCACGGCGTCGACGATCTCGGCCCGGCCCCCGTAGTTGAAGGCGATGGTGAGCGTCAGCTTGCGGTTGCCCGCCGTCCTGGCCACCGCGTCGTCCATGCGCTTGAGCAGGCGGTTGGGCACCCGCCAATCCCGCCGCCCGGCGAAGCGGATGCGCACCCCCATGCCGTGCAGCTCGTCCACCCGGCGCAGGAGCAGCGACTCGTTGAAGCGCAGGAGGAAGCGCACCTCCTCCACCGGACGCCGCCAGTTCTCGGTGGAGAAGGCGTACACGGTCAGCCACTTCACGCCCACGTTGACTGCGCCCTCGACCGTGTCGAGCAGCGCCTCCTCGCCCGCCGAATGGCCCTCGGTCCTGGCCAGGCCCCGCTTCTGGGCCCAGCGCCCGTTGCCGTCCATGACGCAGGCGATGTGGACCGGCAGGCGCGTGGGGTCGATGTCGTCCAGGTCCACGGGTCGAAGGTACTCCTGGCTAGGCCAGCAGCGGTGCCACCTCGGCCGCGATGAGGCGCAGGTGGTCGAGGTCGTCGAGGTCGAGCACCTGGAGGTAGGCCCGGGTGGCGCCCGCCTCGGCGAAGCCCCGCAGCCTCTCCGCCACCTGCTCCGGCGACCCGGCCAGGTCGATGTGCTCGGGCGCCCGGCCGATGGCCGCGGCCCGGCGCTGCACCTCGGCCTCGTCGGACCCCACGCAGACGGCCAGGGCAGACGACAGGATCATGGTCGAGGGGTCCCGGCCCGCGGCCTCGCAGGCGGCCCGTACCCGGCCGAACTGGGCCGACGCCGCCTCCAGCGAGTGGAACGGCGTGTTGAACTCGTCGGCGAAGCGGGCGGCCAGCCGGGGCGTCTTCTCCTTGCCCGCCCCGCCCAGGATGATGGGCGGCCGGGGCCGCTGGGCGGGCTTGGGCAGGGCGGGCGAGTCGACCATGGCGATGCGTCTCCCCGCATAGTTGAACCGCTCCCCCGCGGGCGTGTCCCACATGCCGGTCAGCACCTCAAGCGTCTCCTCCAACAGCTCGAAGCGCTGGCTGAAGGTCCCGAACGGGATGCCGTACGCCGTGTGCTCCTCCTCGAACCAGCCCGCACCGATGCCCAGGTCGACCCGGCCGCCGCTCATCTGGTCGACCTGGGCCACCGCGATGGCCAGCGGCCCGGGCAGGCGGAAGGTGACCGACGTGACCATGGTCCCCAGCCGGATGCGGCTGGTCTCCCGGGCCAGCGCGCCCAACGTGACCCAGGAGTCGGTCGGCCCGGGCAGGCCGTCGCCCGGCCCCATGCGCAGGTAGTGGTCCGACCGGAAGAAGGCGTCGAAGCCCTCCTCCTCGGCCACCCGGGCCACGGCCAGTTGCTGTTCGTAGGACGCGCCCTGCTGGGGCTCGATGAAGATCCGGAGGAGCATCCCCCTAGCCTCGCGCCTCGATGTGCCAAGCGGGCACGTGTCGATGATCGTGGGCTCGGCCACCCGGGCCGTGGTGTGGCCGGGCATCGCGGCCTGGCTGGGTAAGAGGCAGTGATGCGCCTGCCCGACGCCCTCCCGCCGGAAAGCTCCCTCGCGTTCGTCTGCGTGCGCGCCCGGTCTGGGCCCCACCTCACGCCCCAGATGTTCGCGGCGGCGGGCGACCGGGTGTGGCTGGCCACGCCCACCGACTCGCTCAAGGCCCGGGTGCTCCGGCAGCGGCCTGCGGTGTCGCTCTACATACCGGGAGCCGACGAGGCCGTGGTGGTGCAGGGCCTGGCCAAGGTGCTCGACCCGCTGCGCCCATCCAGCCTGCTCGACGCGCCGCTCGACACCATGCGGTCGGCCGCGGGCATGGCGGCCTACGCGGCGGCCAACCTGGGCGACCTGCTCGACCTCAGCCTCGACTTCGTGCCCGTGCGGCGGCGGGCCTTGGTGGCCGTGTCCCCCGAGTCCGTGGTCGAGGCGCCCGTGGCGCACGATGTGGTGGTCGGCCTGCTCACCGAGGACGACGGCGTGGTGGCCCTGCCCGCGTCGTGGGACCCGTCGTCCAACGAGGCCGTGCTTCTGGGCGAGCGGCTCGGCGCCGTGCTCGACGGGCCGGTGGCGGTGGCCCTCGACCGCTCCACCGGCGGCGGGCCCGGGCGCAAGCAGGGGGTCATGCACCGGGGCACGGCCCGTCGCACCACCGCAGGCGTGGCCGTGGAGATCGAGCGGAGCACGTGGTGGAACGGCACGTCGGTGGGAACAGTGCACTGGTGGCGACAAACCGAGTGACGATGACGGCGGCCCCCATGGAGGTGTTCGCCGTGTTGGCCGATGCCCGGTGCTTCGAGCAGTGGCTGGTCGGCTGCAAGAAGATCAGGGCGGTTGCGGGCGACTGGCCGGAGCCGGGGTCGAAGTTCCACCACCGGATCGGGGTCGGCCCGCTCGAGGTGGAGGACCACACCGTGGTCCTCGAGTGCTCGGCCCCCGAGCGGCTGGTGCTGGAGGCCAGGGCCCGGCCGCTGGGGGTGGCCCGGGTGGTCTTCGAGCTGTCGGAGGCGGCCGAGGGCACGAGCGTGACCATGCACGAGAAGCCGGTGCGGGGACTGGCCAAGTCGATCGACAACCCCGTACTCGACCTCACCGTGTCGGCCCGCAACCAGAAGTCCCTGCGGAACCTGAAGCGGTTGGTGGAGCGGGTCAGAAGCGAGAGGTAACGGCCCGCCAGGGCCGGCGCTGCGCCAGGGCCGCGACTGCGGCATTCCCCCCGCAGGCCCCGTGGACGCCGCCGCCCGGATGGGCCGAGGCGGAGGCCAGGAAGAGCCCGTCGACCGGCGTGCGCGCCCCTGCCCTGCCCGGCGTGGGACGGAAGACCACCTGTTGGTAGAGGGCGGACGTACCTCCGTTGACGGCCCCGCCCACCAGGTTGGCGTCGCGGGCCTCGAAGTCGGCCGGGCCCATGACGTGGCGGGCCTGGACGGTGTCGCGAAAGCCGGGGGCATAGCGCTCGACGACCTGCTCCATCTGGTCGGCGAAGCGCTCCAGGCCGCCGTCGTCGAACGGGGCCCCGTTGGGCACGTGGGTGTAGGCCCACACCGTGCCCGTGCCCTCGGGCGAGCGGGTGGGGTCGGCCACGTGCATCTGGCCCACGAGGAGGAACGGGTGGGCCGGGACGCGGTTGCGGGCCAGGTCGGCCGCCGCGTCGCTGAGGTGGTCCACGCTGTCGGCCAGGTGGACGGTGCCCGCCCGGCGCACGTCCTCGTTGGCCCAGGGGACCTCGCCGTCGATGGCCCAGTCCACCTTCACCGTGCCGCTGTCGTACTGGAAGTTGCGCAGGTCGGCGTGGAGGCGGGCGGGGACCGCGTCGAACGGGAGCAGGTGGTGGTAGAGGGCGGGGGCGCCCACGTCGGCCAGCACGGCCCGTCGGGCGGCGATGCGGGTGCCGTCGGCGGTGCGCACGCCCACGGCCCGGCCCTGGCGCACGTCGATGCTGGAGACCCGGGCGCCTGTCTCGACGCGGCCGCCTTTGGACGCCAGCCGGTCGACCAGGGCCTGGGTCAGCGCGCCCGCCCCGCCCTCGGGCACCGGGAACCCGACCTGCTGGCCCAGGCTGGACAGGAGCCAGCCGAAGACGCCGCTGCCCGCCGCCTCCGGGGTGAGGTCGGCGTGCAGGGCGTTGCCCGCCAGCAGCAGGCGGCCCCCCTCGCCCTTGAACCACTCCTCGCCCATGCGGCGCACGGGCAGGAGGGCGAAGCGGGCGAAGCGCAGGACCTCGCTGGGCTTGAGCCGGCCCAGCAGTCTGAGTCCGGGGCCGACCGGCGGGAAGGGCTTGAGCAGGGCCTCGGTGAAGTCGTCGCCCACCCGCTCCCACAGGTTGTAGAGCAGGCGCCAGGCGTCGCCGTCGCCGGGGGCGAAGGAGTCGAGGGAGGCGGCCGTCTCGTCGATGTCGGTGGACAGGAGGGCGGCCCGGCCGTCGGGCACGGGGTGGGCCAGCACCAGCGGGGCCCGGCGCCAGCGCAGGCCGTGTCGCTCCAGGTCGAGTGAGGTGAGCCAGGGGGAGGCGGCGCCCAGGGGGTAGAAGGAGGAGAAGAGGTCGTGGGCGTAGCCGGGCTTGGTCAGCTCGGCCGTGCGCACCGCCCCGCCCGGCTCGGGCTCGGCTTCGAGCACGAGGACGTCCCAGCCCGCGTCGGCCAGCAGGTTGGCGGCGACCAGGCCGTTGGGCCCCGCTCCCACGACGACCGCGTCGGCGTCGTGTGCGGCGTGGGCAGCGGGGGCGGCGGCCATGGGGTCAAACGTACCCGCGCACCCCGAACGTACCCTTGTCCCCCGTGCCCGCTTCCTCGCCCGACGTCGCCGCCGCCCTGGGCCGGGTGACCGCGGCCCTGCCCGGCGGGGGCGAGGCGCGCCCCGGCCAGGTCGAGATGGCGTCGGCCGTGGCGTGTGCGCTGGCCGAGGGGCGCCACCTGGTGGTGCAGGCGGGGACGGGGACGGGCAAGTCGCTGGCCTATCTGGCGCCCGCCGTGCTGAGCGGGCAGCGGGTGGTCGTGGCCACCGCCACCAAGGCGTTGCAGGACCAGTTGGCCGGGAAGGACCTGCCCTTCTTGCAAAAGCACCTGGGCGTGGACTTCGAGTTCGCGGTGCTGAAGGGGCGGTCCAACTACCTGTGCCGCCAGCGCATGCGCGAGGTGGCCGGGGGCGACGACACGCTGGAGCTGGACGACGAGGTGGGCGCACTGGGCCGGGAGGTGGCCCGGCTGATCGAGTTCGGGCAGACGGCGGGGGCGTCGGGCGATCGGGCCGACCTGCCGTTCGAGCCGCGGCCCAAGGCGTGGTCGAGCGTGAGCGTGAGCGCCATGGAGTGCCCAGGGGCGGCCAAGTGCCCGAGCGGCGAGGAGTGCTTTGCCGAGGCGGCCCGGCGGCGGGCCGCGCTGGCCGATGTGATCGTGGTCAACACGCACCTCTACGCCACCCACCTGGCGACGGGCGGGTTCGTGCTGCCCGACCACGACGTGGTGGTCTTCGACGAGGCCCACGAGCTGGAGGACGTGGCCGCGTCGAACCTTGGCCTGGAGTTGACCGCCGGCCGCTTCCGGGCGCTGGCCCGGCTGGCCAAGCCCCTGGTCGACCAGGCCGTCATCGCCGACGACCT
The DNA here is from genome assembly GCA_036008925.1 of Acidimicrobiales bacterium. GTDB lineage: Bacteria > Actinomycetota > Acidimicrobiia > Acidimicrobiales > JAUTXP01 > DASYMT01. The sequence goes on from DASYMT010000405.1 coordinate 10,270, forward strand.
CGACGGGGCCGGGATGCTGTTCGAGAACGCGTTGGGGCCGTGGCGGGGGCGGCGGCTGCCCGCCGACTTGGGGGCCGACTTGGGCTCCGTGGTGGCGGTGGCGGCCGAGCGGGCCCGTC
>DASYMT010000406.1:0-3963 GCA_036008925.1 Acidimicrobiales bacterium
GGAAGTCCTCGAGCACCCGCAGGGTGTCGAGGTCCAAGTCGTTGGTCGGCTCGTCCAGCAACACCACGTTGGGCCGGGCGGCCAACGCGATCAACAGTTGCAGCCGCCGCCGCTCCCCGCCCGACAGCAGGCCCACCGGGGCCCATTGGGCATCGGCGTCGAACCAGAACCGCTCGAGCAGCTTGCCGTCCTCCACCAGGTCCCGCACCCGGGCCGCGGGGTCGAGGTCCGCGCCGGTCTGGTCGTAGTACCCGAGCCGCACCGTGGTCCCCCACTCCACCGAGCCGGAGGCGGGCACCAGACGCCGGGCGATCACGTCGAGCAGGGTCGACTTGCCGCTGCCGTTGGGGCCGACCACGCCCAGCCGCTCTCGTGGGTCGAGATCCAGCGACACGTGGTCGAACAGCACGGGCCCGCCGTCGAAGCGGTGGCCCACGTCGGCCAGCCCCACCACCTTGTCGCCCAGCCGGGGCGTGCCGAAGTGCAGGTCGAGCGGGCCCACCCGGGCCGGGGCCGCGGGCCCGTCGTTGATGAGCGACACGGCCGAGTCGATCCGGGCCTTCGACTTGCGGGTCCTGGCCGGCGCCCCCCGCCGCAGCCAGGCCAGCTCCCGCCGGGCCAGGTTCTTGCGGGTCTGCTCGGACGCGGCCGCCATCTCCTCCCGGCGGGCCTTGCCCTCCAGGTACCCGGCATACCCCCCGTCGTGGACGTAGCCCGCGCCCCGGTCGAGCTCCAGTACCCGGGTGGTGACCCGGTCGAGCACATGGCGGTCGTGGGTCACCAGCACGAGCCCGCCCCGGTGCCGGGCCAGCCGGTCCTCCAGCCAGGCGATGGCCTCCATGTCGAGGTGGTTGGTGGGCTCGTCCAGGATCAGCAGGTCCGACTCGGCCACCAGCAGCCGGGCCAAGGCCACCCGCTTGGCCTGCCCGCCCGAGAGGGTGGCCACGTCGGCGTCGACCAGCGGCCCCATGCCCAGGTGCTCGAGCACGGCCGCCGCCTCCCACCCCTCGCCCACCGCCTGGCGGACGGTGCCGGGCGGCAGGGTGGGCCGCTGGGTCAAGAAGCCGACCCGCACGTCCCGGCCCCGGCGGACCACGCCCTCCTCCGGCGCCATCTCGCCCGCCAGGACCCGCAGCAGCGTGGACTTGCCCGTCCCGTTCAGGCCGACCACGCCGAGGCGGTCGCCCGTCGACAGCGTGACCGACAGGTCCCGGAACAGGGGCCGGTTCGGCCTGCTGGCGCCGACCCGCTCGACATCGACGAGGATCACCGCTCCATTGTCATCGGCCGCGTACCTTCGCCCGGTGCGCACCTTCCCCCGCGTGGACGCGGCCCCCGGCCTGGCCGTCGTGCACCGGGCCTCGGGATACAGGGGCAGGCTGGTCCGCGTCGAGCGCGACGGCATCGTGGTGCGCACGCCGACGGGCGGCGAGCGGGTGTTCCGGCTGCTCCCCGGCGCCTTCGTGGTGGACGGCAGGCCGGTGACGCTGGTGTCGGGCAGCCCGGCCGCCGCCCCCCAGACCGCTCAGGCCCGGCAAACCGCCTCGGGGTCGGTTCCCGTCGCCCGTCGCCCGGCCAAGGTGGCCCAGGCCAGCCGCATCCTGGTCGAGGGCGTGCACGACGCCGAGCTGGTCGAGAAGGTCTGGGGCGACGACTTGCGGGAGGAGGGCATCGTGGTCGAGCGCCTCGACGGCATCGACCACCTGGCCGACGTGGTCCGCGCCTTCTCCCCCGGCCCCGGGCGCGCCCTCGGCGTGCTGGTCGACCACCTGGTCCCCGGCAGCAAGGAGTCCCGGCTGGCCGACGAGGCGGCCCACCCCCACGTGCTGGTCACGGGCACGCCGTATGTCGACGTCTGGGAGGCGGTCCGGCCCGTCGCCCTCGGCATCGACGCCTGGCCCGTGGTGCCCAAGGGGCGGCCGTGGAAGGAGGGCGTGTGCATCGCCCTCGGCGTGCCCGACCCGCCCGCGCTATGGCGGCGAATCCTCGGGGCGGTAACGTCCTACGCCGACCTGGAGCCGCCCTTCGTGGGCGCGGTCGAGCGGCTGATCGACTTCGTCACCGAGCCCCCTCGGTAGGCGGGGCAGGCGGCGGGAAGAACCGGTCCACCACCGCGCCGAAGTGGCGGAACACGGCGGGCTGGTCGTCCCGGCCCCGACTGCACCACCACTTCCCGGCCAGCTCGGCCGTGGCCTCGATGGCGCTGGTGGCCGCGTAGTCCGACACCTCGCGCACGAGCTGGTCGTGGGCCTGTCCGGCCCGCTCCACCGCGTGCTCGATGGTCTCCACCCCGAAGTAGGCGCCCACCGCCCGGCGGAACTCGATGCTCTCGCGGTAGCGGCGGGCGTTGAAGGCGATCTCGATCTGGTGCCACAGCTCGTGGGCCGTGACCTCTTCGACCAAGGCGTACTCGCCCGCCAGGAACAGCGATGCGTTGAGGTGCACCTGGCCCACCGACGCCTCGGCCACCCCGGCCCACCGCCCGCTGACGAACCCCTCCTGGCCCAGATCGATCGAGACCAGGCGCAGGTGGTCGAGGGCGGCCTCGAAACGGGTCCGCATGGCCGCCGCCGCCTCCACCACCTTGGCCAGCGACCCGACGTGCAGCTCGGCCCGGTCTGGATAGCGCACGGTGAACCGGCCCCGGCCGTCGGACACGGTGAACTGGGCCGTGTCGGGCAGGCCTGCCACCGCGGCCCGGAAGAAGCCCCGGACGCCGCCTGCCCGGGCGGCGGGGCCCACCGTCACGTGGGGCACGAGGGCCTGAACGGCCTCGGCGACGCTCACCGCTTGGTGGTGCGGCTGCGGCTCCATTTGTCGAGCGAGGAGAGCATGCCGAGCACCACGTACACGATGCCCGTCGCCGCCGCGATCTCGCGGTATTTCTCCAGGCCCACCGGCACCATGGCGAAGCAGGCCACCGCGGCCACGAAGAAGAACACGGCCCGTCGGTCCATCTAGGCCACCGCCCGCAGGAGGAGCGACGTGGCCGCGGCCACCAGTGCCGCGCCGGGAATGGTCAGGATCCATGCCCACACCACCCGGCCCGCCACGCCCCAGCGCACCGCGCTCAGCCGCTGCGAGGCGCCCACCCCGACGATGGCGCCGGTGATGGTGTGGGTGGTCGACACCGGGATGCCGCTGGACGAGGCGAAGAACAAGGTCACCGCCGCGCCCGTCTCGGCCGCCATGCCGCCCACCGGCTGGAGCCGGGTGATGCGCGAGCCCATGGTCTTCACGATGCGCCAGCCGCCCGAAAGCGTGCCCAGGCCGATGGCGCTGTGCGCGGCCAGCACCACCCACAAGGGCACGTCGGACCCGGCGGGCAGGTGGTGGGAGGCGATGAGCACGGCCAGGATCACGCCCATCGTCTTTTGGGCGTCGTTGCCGCCGTGGCCCAGCGAGAAGGCGGCAGCCGACGCCAGTTGCCCCCGGCGGAACACCCGGTTGAGCCGCTCGACCCGCCGGTACTTGTGGAAGGCCCACTGGATGACGAGGGTGAGGATGAGGCCGAGGGCCAGGCCGATGAGGGGCGACAGCACGATGAACATGCCGATCTTGCGCAGCCCGTCCGAGATCAGGACGTGGGTGCCCGCCCGAGCCACCGCCGCCCCCGCGATGCCGCCCACCAAGGCGTGCGAGGAGCTGGTGGGCAGGCCCAGGTAGAAGGTGATGAGGTTCCAGCCGATGGCGCCGACCAGGCCTGCGAACACCACGCCGATGGTGAGCACGTCCTGGACCACCACGTCCTTGGCGATGGTGTTGGCCACGTGGGTCTTGAACACCAGGAAGGCCACGAAGTTGAAGAAGGCGGCCCACATCACGGCCCAGCGGGGGGACAGCACCCGGGTCGACACCACGGTGGCGATCGAGTTGGCCGCATCGTGGAAGCCGTTGGTGAAGTCGAAGGCCAGCGCGATGGCGATGACGGCGTAGAGGGCGAGGTCGGTCATGATTTTGCAC
>DASYMT010000407.1:0-7330 GCA_036008925.1 Acidimicrobiales bacterium
GACGCCGTGGTCACCCCTTGGCCATAGACGAAGTTCTCGCCCGTCCCTTGACGGTCGAAGGCGGCGCTCACGTACGGGGGGCTGCCGGCCGGGCCGCCAGCCTGGTAGGCGAACTTGGCGGGATGACCACGAGGCTCGCCCACCGAGCAGAGCTGATTCGGGTTGGCGGCGCTGTTCGCGATGCCGCAGGTCCCGTACTGGTACGTCAAGGTGGAGGTGGCCCCGGCCGCGTCGGGCGGGTTCACCACCTGGGTCAGGCGGTTGGGCGTGGTGCCGCTGAACAGGTACCGGGTCACCCGGCCCGCCGGGTCCTTCACCTGCGTCTCCGTGCTGGTCGGGTAGGTCAGCCGGAAGCCGCGGCAGGCGGCGGCGATGGGATTGGCCTGCGGCCACGGGCAGACCGAGGACACCTCGTAGACGGCCAGCAGCCGCCCCAGGTTCAGGCTTGCTCCCGGCACACTGCGCTCGTACAGGTAGCGGAGCTCGACCCCGTTGCCGTCGACCATGCTGAGGATCTCGCCCGACGCCGAGAACTCGACCCTGAGCCGGTCGGGGCGGATCATGACGTAGCCCACGATGGAGTCGCTGCTGCCCGCTCCGAAGGTGCAGGCACCCGACGCCGTCGTGGAGATGTACCGCCACAAGCCGACATGCACGCCCTTGGGGGCCTTGTACATCTGGTCGACGCAGATCGTCTCCCCGTCGACGGGCACCCTCGTGCGTGGGACCACGACGGCCATGGCGCCTGTCGGCTTGGTGATCATGCCGTGGTTGTTCTTCATGGCCAGGATGCCCGCGGCCGACGGCTCGAAGACGTGATGGGTCCCGTCCCTGTCGACCAGGGTGACGGCCAGGGGGCTGACCGGCAGGTCGAGGAGGGCGCTGGCCGAGGCCGGGACCGACAGGCCGGCCGCGCTGATCCCGCCGCCCGCCAAGGCGTCCACCTCGCCGAAGTTCATCGTCCAGCCGCCCCACGACCCGGGGAAGCTGAGGGTGCGGGTGTCCTGGCTGTTGTACGTCCGGCGCAAGACCAGGCCAAGGTGCCCATGGCCTTGGATCGGCGTCGAGTCAGTCTGCGAGACGACCAGGTTGCCGTTGGCGACGTTCACCGACGACGCGCCCTGTGGACCCGTCTCGCCTTGGGCATAGGACCACCACGGTTCAAAGCCGAGTTGGGCATCGCAGACCAGGAAGGACGGCGCGTTGGCGGCCGTCGCGCCTGCCGCGGTGGTGACGGTGGCGAGGTTCTGGGCCACGGTCGAGCAGTTCGACTCGTCGCTCCCCTTGGCCACGGTGCTGATGACGAAGGTCTTGGTCCCCGAAGGCGTCCCGCTGGCGCCCAGCGAGAACCCCCCGACGGTGATGACGTTCCCTGCGACGCTGCACGTCGGGGCGGAGGCCGACGTGCACTGGGTGGCGCCGACGCGGACGCTGGCCGCGCTCAAGCCCGCCGGGAGCGTGTCGGTCACGCTGGTGACGGCCAAGGCGCCCGCATCCGGGTTGCTCACCGTCACCGTGTACTGGACGGCCTGCCCGCGGGACACCGTGCCGGACGGGCCGGTCTTGGTGATGGTGGCGACGACACCAGTGGTGAAGCCCCACAGCCCTGAGAAGGCCGAGTCCCGGTACCCGTCGTTGCCCCGGACCTTCCACGTATAGCTCGAGAGGTTGGCGAGGCTGTTCGGCGGCCGGGCCTGACACGTGGCACCAGACGCCACCGTGGCCGACTGGACGGTGGACACCAGGACGTTGGACGAGTTGTAGATCGCGAAATAGCACGAGCCGGAGTCGCCGTCGGGGTCGGAGAACGTGGCTTGGAGGAGGGGCCGGACCGATGCGCCGACGCTGCCGTTGGCCGGGGCCGCCTGGGTGGGCACGTTCGGCACGTGGTTGTAGTAGACGTCGACGTAGGGGTCCTGCCGGGGCGACACCTGGTCAAGGCCCTCTGAACCGAACACGTCGTACACGGCAGTGTCGCCCGCCGTGTCGAAGACGATGCCGTTGTTGGTCATGCCCCCGCTGGTCCGGGTCCAGTCGTAGACCCACTGGGTGATGTCGACACCCTGGTACGGGTTCGGCGGCGAGGGGTTGATCCAGCCGGACGACCCGGTCGGATTGACCCGGTCGGTGGGGCCGATGTAGTGCTGCGGCCGGGTGTTGTAGGTCGTTCCTCCTCCGCTGATACTCGAGTTGAAGGACTGGGCGAGGCGCCACATGGCCAACGGCCGGGTGGCGTTGCCCGAGAAGAAGTAGCCGTTCCAATAGGCCCGCTCGATGAACGTGTCGTTGGCGACCGAGAAGTCGTACCGGGCGTAGGAGTCCCACTCGGTCCACGTGGTGCCCACCACGTCGGTGTAGCCGTCCCGAAGCTTGGGCCCCGTGCCGTCCGGGTTCTGCAGGTAGGAGTTGAACGTCGTGTCGGGCTGGCCGGAGGTGACGTACATGTCGTCATGGGTCGTCGTCCGGCCTGCAACCAGTGCCGGGTCGACTTGGACCGGGTAGACGCGGCCGGGATCCCGCAGCCAGGCCCCATCGACGGACACGTCAACCGCCGCGCCGCCCTCGACGAGCTCGACCCGGACCGGGTTCGTGGCGGGCGTCTTGGCCGAGTCGAGGGCCGCGCCTTGCGGGATAAGGCCCACGAGCTGACCGTCGGCGTCATGGAACCCGATGGCGCCGTTGGCTTCGACCCGGGTGGTGACGCCCTTCAGCTTGAGCTGGAAGCGGAAGGAGGTAGGCGCCTTCGGCCCGGGCGCCTGCTTCAGGGTGACGAACTCCTTCACCGACTCGTCGTCCACGTGGTACTCGAGGTCGGCACCGGGCAGCACGTCCTTGTAGGTGATGACGTGCTTGTCCGGCTTCCCGGCCTTGCCCTTGGCCGCTCCCACCAGCGACAGCCCGACGCTCCAGCCGTCGTCCGAGACCTGCACGACATCGCGGGCGTCCCCTGTGGCACCGGCGAACGAGAAGTCGACCTTGCCCGCCGCGTTCTTGAAGCCGTCGCCCGTGGGCACGATGGTGTTGTCGATCTTCTTCCAGGTGCCCGCGGCGTCGAGGAAGTTCTGCGGCTTGGACCAGATGCGGGCGACCGTCGCCCCTGACGGGTCGCGGAAGATGTCGGCCTTCTCGGTGTGGCCCACGAGCTCGGCCGTGGCCGGGTCGAGGGTGTCGCCTTTGGTGATGTCCGCGGGGTTGGGAGGCGGCACGGCCGGAGGCGGGGCCGATTCGGCAGGCGCGGGAGCAGGGTCGGCTGATGCCGGTGCGGCATCGGCGGGCGCGGCCGCGGCCACAACCGCGGTCTGCGGGGCCAGGGGTGCCGGCGCAGCGGTCGGCGGCGGGGTCGGCGGTGGGACGGGCGCCTGGGCAGGCGGGGCCCCGGCGCTGCCCGGGAAGGGCATGCGCGGCGGCGGCACCAGGTGCTCCACCGGCGTCGCCGCGGGCGCCCCGATGGCCATCGGCACCACCGCCAAGCCCGAAAGGACAACCCCAACAGCCACAAGCAGCAATGCCGTTCGCCTACGCATTCCAAGCCCCCCTCAGCGGGCTGGATGTGCGCAGACACTCCGCCGCCGCCGCCCGTTACAACCTGACCGGACGAGACGGTACGTGTGATAAGTGTTGGCGGCTATAGCCCGCCGGAGTCATTGCATGTGTGCCAATGACCAAGGACCGCGTAGTCCGGGCCGCTAGTCGTCAGGCCGTACGTGCGCTGCCCAGAGGGGCCAGCTCGACCCATGTCGTCCCCGGCGCGAGGGCGACCGGACGGCTGTCGGCCGTGGTCACCCGCAGGGCCTCCCGGCTGCTCGACCGGGTCCACGTCGCCTCCACCCGCTGCCCGTTTCGGAACACCCAGGCCTGGCCGCGGCCGACCACGCTCGTCGTCAGCACCGGTGCCCCGGCCGCGTCGACCACCCCTGCCGCCGTCGTATAGCCGGTGAACAGGACGACCACGTTCGTGGCCCGCAGTTGCCGCCCGTGGTCGTCGACGTGCGGCCTGCCGTCCTGGCTTCGCAGGTGGCAGCCGCAGGCGGCGTCCCACCGGTACTCGACGACAGTGCCGAACCGCAGGGTCACGCTCGATGCAGGGACCCCGGCTGGGGAGCGGGCTGAGTAGTCGAACAGCGTGAGCGTCCGACGAGCCGACCGCACCGCGGCCCGCAGCTTCTCCGTCCCGACGAAGAGGTTGTCCGGGGCAGGCCGCTCGGCCCGGGCCTGGTAGAGACCAGGACGAGCCTGTCTCCCGAGGTCCAGCCCGGCCGAGGCGTACAGGGCGGCGAGCACGTCGGGGACGGCCCCCGAGTGAGCCACCACGGGCTGGCCGAACAGGTCGAGCAGGGCGGTGTCCGTCTGGCGCAGCGACCGCACCGGGCCGACCGAGGGCGCGTCTTGGGACTGGAAGACGGCGGCCAGCCGGGTGAGGCCCCCCTCCACCGCCTCCTCGATCACCACGTCGGCCCGGTCGAGCCCCGACTGGGGGCGGGCGCCGGGCGAGTTGCCGACCTTGACGAACAACGCAGGCCGGTTCGCCACGTTGGCCTTGGTGCCGGTCAGCGGGGCCATGCCCGGCGCTGCCTCGCCCCGGACCATGGCGTTGGGCTCCGGCTGCGTCGCCGCCTTGTGCTTTTTCGACGAGCACGAGGCCAGCACGGCGACGGGCACGGCCAGGGCCGCCGCCAGCCGAAGGGTCATGCTCCGCCTGCGCCTTCCCAGCATGGGACGGGCAAGGTAGCGCGCTTTGACCTGCGTTCTGTGTGTTGTGCGGTCCCGGCCAGCAGGGGGCGGCTAGGCGAGGGAGCGGCCGCCGTCGACGGTGAGGACGGAGCCGGTCATCCACCTGGCCCCGTCCGACAGCAGAAAGGCAATGGGGCCGGCCACGTCGAGCGGCTCGCCCACCCGGCCCAGCGGGATGCGGGCCACGGCCTCGGCCAGGAAGGCCTCGTACGCCGCTTCGCTCGACCCGTTGGCGTAGTGGATGTTGCTGCGCACCAGGCCGGGCCGCACCACGTGGACGCGCACGCCGTCGGCCGCCACCTCCAAGGCCAGCCCCTGCGAGTAGGCCTCCACCGCCGCCTTGGTCGCCCCGTACGCGGCCATGCGGGCGATGGGCCGGAACACGGTCGAGGAGCTCACATTCACGATCGTCCCGCGGGCCGCCCGTAGCGCGGGCAGCAGGGCCCGGCACATCGAGACGGTGCCATGGAAGTTGACCCGCCACTGGTCGTCCAGCTCGCCTTCGCCGCCGGGCGAGGAGGGCAGGGCCATGCGCAGCAGCCCAGCCGAGTTCACCAGCCCGTCGACCGAGCCGAAGTCCGAGACCACGGCGGCGGCCACGTCGGCCACCGAGTCGGGCGAGGCCACATCGCACGCGTACCCGCGCACGCCGTCGGGCCAGTCGACCGACGCCGCGCCCCGGGCCAGCGCCGCGACCGCAACACCACGGGCGGCCAGCACGTCGACCACGCCGCGGCCGATGCCCTCGGTCGCTCCGGTCACGACGACGGTCATGCCGCCCGCCCGGTACGCGCCGCCCGCCCGACAGCCAGACCCCGCCGCAGTTGCGCGCCGGCCAACACCACGACCACCACCCCGAGTACCCCCAGCACGCGGAAGGCCGACGAGAAGCCGTGCCCCGACGCCACCCCGCCGGTGGCGCTCACGGCCAGCGACCCGCAGGCGAAGTAGAAGAAGGCGAAGAACCCGAGCCCGGTGGCCTGGTACTGCTCGGGCAGCATGCGGGCCACCACCACGGTCAGGCCCGCCTGCGACACCGCATACGTCCCGCCGAACACGCCGAAGGCGGCCAGCAGGTACCAGAACACGCCCCGCACGCCCACCGCGGCCAGCGCCACGCCGACCAGGCCGGCAGCCAGACTCACCCCGGCCACCATGCGCAGCGGGTCGCGCGCCAGCAGCCGACGGGACAACAGCCCGCCCGCGGCCAGTGCCACGAACCCGGGCTGCATCAACTGGCCGATGGCCCCCGACCGCCGGCCGAACACGTCGTGCAGCACCAGCGGCACGAGGAACCCGGTTCCTACATACAGCGCCTGCATGGCCCCGCCCAGGCCGCAGGCGGCCACGTACCCGCCGTTCCGCAACAGCGACGGGTCGAGGAACGGGTGCGGCGCCCGCTTGATCCACGACCAGAAACCGGCCCACGCGGCCACGGCCACGGCCAGCGCCACCAGCGCCCGGGCCCCACCGGGCCGTCGGCCGAGGTCGTTGATCCAGATCAGCGAGCCGACGATGCCGGTCAGGGCCAGGGCCCCGCCCGCCACGTCCATGGGCGGCCGCTCCCCCACCCGCACGCCGGGCATGAGCTTCGCCACGCCGACCAGCAGGCCCAAGGCCAGCACGCCGACCCCGACGAACGGCCAGCGCCAGCCCACGCCCTCGATCAGGTGGCCGCCTGCCAGGCTGGCCGCGATGAGGCCGGCGCCGAACACGGCCAGCATCAGGCCCATGATCCGGGTCCGCTCGGCCGGGTCGAACAGGTGGGCGGTGGCCGCGATGGCCAGCGAGGCCAGGCCCATGCCGCAGAAGCCCTGCACGGCCCGGGCCGCCACCAGCAGGGGGAAGGTGGGCGCCGACGCCACCGCCATCGAGGCCACCGCGTACCCGCTGATGCAGGCCAGCATGGTGCGGCGCAGGCCCAGCACGTCGGCCGCCCGTCCGCACGCCACCGCGGCGGCGGCCCCGGCCGTGATGTAGGCCGATGCGGCCCACGACAAGGTGGCCGGGCTGACCCCGAACGTCTCCTTGATGCTCGGGAGGGCCACGTTGATGTAGGCCACGAGCGACGAGTTGGGCACGCAGCACAGCGCGATCAGCAATGCCGTCGCCCGTCGACTGGGCAGATCGGCCCCGGGGGGTGAGGCCGATCCGCCCAGTGAACGGGAGGAGGTGGTGGTCATAGGGGGCAGGGGCCGGCCAGGTGGGCGGCCACGTGGTCGCCGAAGTTGGCCAGCAGGGCCAGCGCGATGCGGGCCGCGCCGTCGGGCAGGCGGCACACGCCCCGCCCGGCCAGGGTGCCCATGAACGTGGCCAGGTCGTCCACGTCGGCGGCCGACGCCTCGGCCCGCGCCAGCCTGCGCACCAGCGCGGCCATGTCGGGCAGGCCCCGCTCGCAGGGCGGGCACTGACGAGCCGTCTCGCCCCCGAAGAACTCGAGCACGTCGGCCACCACGTCCACCGGGCAGCGGTCGGCCGGGACCACCTGCACCGACTTGGTGCCCAACGACGCGCCCGCCGCGGCCAGCGGCCCGGCGGCCAGGGGCACGTCCAGCGCATCGGGGGTGACCATGCCGCCCGAATACCCGCCCACGATGAC
>DASYMT010000408.1:0-2742 GCA_036008925.1 Acidimicrobiales bacterium
GCCGCCGCCCGCGCCCTCCACCTCGTCGGCCCCTTCGCCATAGGCCCGTCGGAACCCGGCGAAGGTGATGACCGTGCCGCTGGTCGCGAACTCGGCGTCCTCGCCCGCCGACGACGTGCCGCCGATGCGCACGGTCGTGCGCTGGCCCAGCGCGTCGCGCATCTGGGAGGCGATGGTGCGCCGCCAGATGAGGTCGTACAGGCGGGCCTCGTCGGCCCCCACCTCGGCCGCCACCGCGTCGGGCGGGCGGAAGCTGTCGCCCGCGGGCCGGATGGCCTCGTGGGCCTCTTGGGCGTTCTTCACCTTGCGGGTGTAGATGCGCGGCCCGTCGGACGCGTACTCGGACCCGTACAGGCGGTTGATCTCGGTGCGGGCCGCGGCCAGGGCCGTCTCGGACAGCGTGGTGCTGTCGGTCCGCATATAGGTGATGTAGCCGTTCTCGTACAGGCGCTGGGCCACCTGCATCGTGCGGGTGCTGGAGAAGCGCAGCTTGGAGGCGGCGGCCTGCTGGAGGGTCGAGGTGATGAACGGGGGCTTGGGCCGCTCGGTGTGGGGCCGCTCCTCCACGCTGCGCACGGCCATGTCGGCCCCGGTGAGCCGCTCGGCCAGTCCTCGGGCCGTGGCCTCGTCGAGAACGACCACGTCCTCGCGCTTGAGGCCGCCCAGCTCGTCGAAGGCGCTGCGGTCGGCCACCCGCTGTCCGTCGATTGCGGCCAGCCCGGCGGTGAAGGCCGCGCCCTCTTTGTCGAAGGTCCCTTCGAGGTCCCACCACGCGGCCGAGCGGAACCGCATGCGCTCGCGCTCGCGCTCGACCACCAGGCGGGTGGCCACGGACTGCACCCGGCCGGCCGACAGCTTGGGCAGCACCTTCTTCCAGAGGACGGGGCTGACCTCGTAGCCGTAGAGGCGGTCGAGCAGGCGGCGGGTCTCCTGGGCGTCGACCAGCGGCAGGTTGAGGTCGCGCCACTCGTCCACCGCCCGCTGGATGGCCTGGGGGGTGATCTCGTGGAAGACCATGCGCTTGACCGGCACGCGGGGGGCGAGCACCTCGAGCAGGTGCCAGGCGATGGACTCGCCCTCGCGGTCCTCGTCGGTGGCGAGATAGAGCTCGCTGGCGTCCTTCAGCAGGGTCTTCAGTTTCCTGACCTGCTCGGTGGACCGGCCTGTGGGCACGATGTAGAGGGGCTTGAAGTCGTTGTCCACGTCCACGCCGAGGCGGGCCCAGGGCTCGCCCTTGTAGGTGGCGGGGACGTCGGCCGCATTGCGCGGCAGGTCCCGGATGTGGCCGATGGAGGACTCGACCAGGAAGTCGCGGCCGAGGAATCCGGCGATGGTCTTGGCCTTGGCGGGCGACTCGACGATGACGAGGGGCTTTGACATCTCTTTTTCCACCGTTGACAGAACGGGGGGTCCGTGTCAAACGCCGGCCGGCGGTAGCGTGCTCGCCCCGTGGACCCCAAGCACCTCATCGAGACCTTCGGCACCATTGGGCTGTTTCTCATCATCTTCGCCGAGTCGGGCCTGTTGATCGGCTTCTTCCTGCCCGGCGACTCGCTGCTGTTCACGGCCGGGCTGCTGGCCAGCCAGGGCACGCTGAGCTTCCCGGTGATCCTCGGCGGCTGCTTCCTCGCCGCGGTGGCAGGCGACCAGGTGGGGTACCTGTTCGGCAACCGGGTGGGCCCTGCGCTGTTCCGCCGGCCCGACAGCCGCATCTTCAAGCAGCAGCACGTGGAGCGGGCCCAGGCCTTCTTCGACGAGCACGGCTCCAAGACCATCGTCCTGGCCCGCTTCGTCCCCATCGTGCGCACCTTCGCCCCCATCCTGGCGGGCGTGGGCAAGATGCACTACCGGACGTTCGTGACCTTCAACGTCATCGGCGGGCTGCTGTGGGCAGTGGGCGTGACCACGCTGGGCTACGTGCTGGGCAAGAAGGTCCCGAGCATCGACAAGTACCTGCTGCCGGTGATCGCCCTCATCATCGTGCTGTCGCTGCTGCCCGTCGGGTTCGAGTTCCTGAGGCAGCGCCGCAAGTCCCGCACCCCCTGACCCCTTCGCGCACCCCCGGCTCTGGAGGACATAGCGCGTGGTTTTGGCGCGCTATGTCCTCCAGACGGCGGAATGCGGGGTTACGCGGAGGGGGCCAGGCCCTCGGTCTTGCGCTTCGAGAAGGCGATGGAGATGCCCAGCACGACCAGGGCCGCCCCCGCGATGCCGAAGCGGGCGCCCGAGTTGTCCCGCAGGCTGATGACAGCCGGGAGGATCAGCAGCGACACCAGGTTCATCACCTTGATGAGCGGGTTGAGGGCGGGGCCCGCGGTGTCCTTGAAGGGGTCGCCCACGGTGTCGCCGATGACGGCCGCCTTGTGGGCATCGGAGCCCTTGCCCCCCTCGTGCCCGTCCTCGATGTACTTCTTGGCGTTGTCCCACGCGCCGCCCGCGTTGGACAAGAAGTTGGCCCTGAGCTGGCCGGTGAGGATGACGGCGGCGAGGAACGCGCCGAGGGCCAGGTAGTTGATGCCGAACCCGATGATGACCGGCGTCAGCACGGCCAGCAGGGCGGGCGTGGTCAGCTCCCGGAGCGACGCCGCCGTGCAGATGTCGATGACGGGGCCGTAGTCCGGCTTCTTGGTGCCCGCCATGATCCCGCCGTCGGCGAACTGGCGCCGCACCTCCTGCACCACCACGCCTGCCGTGCGCCCCACGGCCCGGATGGCGAGGGCCGAGAACAGGAAGGACACCGAG
>DASYMT010000409.1:0-6546 GCA_036008925.1 Acidimicrobiales bacterium
GACAGGTTCGCGGCGTACCGCAGCTCCAGTGAGAACACCTCTCCCGGCTGGGAGAAGATGCCCGCGGCCACGATCACGATGAGCTTGCCCAGGCCCATCCCCGCGATGGTCCCGAGCACCGAAGCGGCCAGCGCGTACAGCCACCCCTCCAACGAGAAGCTCCCCACCAGGCCCGCCCGGCGCAGGCCCACCGCCCGCAGCATCCCCAGCTCGGTCTTCCGCTCCTGGGCCAGCATCACGAAGATGTTCACCAGCAGCAGCACGCCCGCCAGCACGCTGAAGAAGCCGATCCCCGCGAACAGGTTGGTGAAGTCCTTGCCGTTGGCCTTGGCATCGCGCAGCGTGTCCCGCTTCAAGGGCATGACCCGGGCGGGCACGCCGCCCAGCGCGGCCTGGATCTGGGGCACCACTGTGTCGGTCAGCGCCGCCCCGTCGATCACGCCGCCCTTGTTCGACACCGCCACCACGGCGAGGGGAGGCGGCGCCCCGGGCGGGGCCGAGGCGACCAGCGGGGCCAGCGTCCCCGGCGTGAGGAACACGTTGGGCGCGGCGCTGGCCGGGCTGACCCGGAAGCCCGCCACGCCCGTGCGCTCCAGCACCCGTTCGACGGTCACGGTCAGGCGGTGGCCGTAGGTGGACACGACGATGCTGTCGCCCGGCTTCACATCCAGCGTGCGGGCCACGTCCTTGCCGATGACGGCGTGCCCCGGAGTCGGCGTGGGGCCTTCGATGCCGGTGGCCTTGGGGTCGTTGCCGAAGCGGCGGGCGGCGGCGAAGTCGATCTCGATGACCTGCCCGTGGGGCTCGGCCTTGGGGGACGGGCCGGTGCTGATGACCGAGCCGTCGGCGGCCAGCATGGGGAGCTGCCCGTCCACGTCGGGCGAGTCGAGCTTGGCCAGGGCGGCCGTCAGCGGGCCGTTCGACGTGCCGCTCGACACGACCAGCTCGTCGACCGGCCCTTGATGGCTGTAGGCGGCCCGGCGGAACGAGGCGGTGAGGGTGTCCCCCACCACCAGCGAGCCGGTGATGATGGCCGTGCCCAGCAGCGAGCCGAGCAGCACCAGCGCCGTCTCCCGGGGCCGGCGCACGGCGTTGCGGATGGCCAGCCTGCGCAGCACCGGGCGGCGGGCCAGCACGTAGAGGAACGGGATCGACAGGACGATGACGATGGGCACGCGCTTGCCTCGCTAGCCGAGTCGCTCGTCGGCCACGACCTCGCCGTCGCGCACCACGATGCGCCGCTGGGCCGACAGGCCGATCTCCTCGTCGTGGGTCACCAGCGCGAGAGTGAGGCCTTCGGCGTGCAGCTCGCGCAGCAGCGACATGACGGCCGACGCCGTCTCCGAGTCGAGGTTGCCGGTGGGCTCGTCGGCCCACACCAATCGGGGCCGGCCCGCCAGGGCCCGGGCCACGGTGACCCGCTGCTGCTCGCCGCCCGACAGCTCGGTGGGCCGATGCCCGAGTCGGTGGCCCAGGCCCACCCGCTCGAGGGTCTCGACCGCCGCGTCCCGGGCCGCCCGGGCGGCCTGGCCCGCCAACAACAACGGCAGCTCCACGTTCTCCACCGCGGTGAACACAGGGATGAGGTTGAAGGCCTGGAAGATGAAGCCCATCGAGCCCGCCCGGTGCCGGGTGCGGGCCCCGTCGCTCATCTCATGGATGCTCTCGCCGTCGATGACGACCTTGCCCTCGTCGATGCTGTCGAGCCCGGACAGGCAGTTGAGCAGCGTGGTCTTGCCCGAGCCCGAAGGGCCCATCACCGACAGGAACTCGCCCGCCTCGATGGTGAGGTCCACGCCCTTCAAGGCGTCGACGGTCTCGGCTCCGGTTCGATAGGTCTTGCGGACGCCGCGGGCCTCAAGCAGCGGACCCGACGTTGCTGTGGTCACGGGCGCCGAAACTACAGGAGCGTGCTGGGGCCATCCGAACGGCGCCGGGGCACCGGCAGCGACAACCGGAAGGCGGCTCCGCCGCTGGCGGGCGCCTCGTACCAGACCCGTCCGCCCATGGCCTCGACCAGGCCGCGCACGAGCGACAGGCCCAGGCCCGTCCCGCGCGACCGGTCGCGGTTGCGCCTGCCCAAGGTGCGCAGGCGGCTGAACAGCGTCCCCACCACGAGCGGCGACACGCCCTCGCCGTAATCGAACACGACCAGCTCGACGCCGCTCGACTCGGGCGAGTGCACGAGGTCGACGACGATGGGCGGCGCGCCGTGCTGGAGGCCGTTCTCCACCAGGTTGGCGATGACCTGTTCCAGCCGGCGGGGGTCGGCCATGACGGTGATGCCCGCGGGCACGCGGATCTCGACCTGCCCGGTGTCGCCCTCCACCGCGGCGAGGGCCGACTCGGCGATGGCGGCCACGTCGACCGGGCGGGGCGTGAGCAGCAGCGCGTGGGCCTCCAGCCTGCTCATGTCGTAGAGGTCGTCGGCCAGTCGGGAGATGCGCTCGGCCTGACGGCGGATGGACCCGCCCATGCGCCGGATGCGCTCGGCCTCCAGCTCGTCCGCGTGGGACTCCAAGGTGGCGCCCAGGCCCAAGATGGTGGTGAGCGGGTTGCGCAGGTCGTGCGTCACCAAGGCGAGGAACTCGTTCTTCTCGGCCTCGAGGTCGTGGGCGGTGGTGATGTCGCGTACCACGCCCTGATAGCCGAGCAGGTCGCCGTCTTGATGACGGGCGAGGGTGCGCACGTCGAGCACCCGGCGCACGCCGTCGGCCCGGGCGATGGTGAGATCGAAGCGCTGCGCGCCCTTGGCCGTCGAGTCGGTGATCAAGGCGTTGACGGGCACGCCCTCGTCGAGGGATTGGAGGATCTCCACCAGGCGGGCGCCCACGACCTCGCCCAACTGGCGGCCGAGGATGATGGCCAACGACTCGTTGGCGTAGGAGATACGGCCCTCGAAGTCGACCTCGTACACGCCGTCCGAGGAGTTCTCGACCACGTTCTCGTACCGGGCCTTCGCCTCCTCCTCCCGGCTGAGGATGGCCGCCCAGTAGCCCTGGGCCAGCGCGTCGGTGAGCCGGTCCATGGCGGGCAGCACGCGGGTGAGCAGCAGCGACAGGGCCAGGCCCCAGTGCCTGCCCCGCTCCTCGGCCAGCTCCACCGCCGTCTGCACCACCAGGTCGCGCGAGATGCGCAGGATCACGAGGAGCTGGGGCAGGGGCGAGCCCTCCCACGCCGCGCCCGCGCCCACCTCTTGCAGGTCGCCGACGAGGGCCTCGTCCACCTCGGCGCCGAGGCCGGTCACGGCCAGGATGGCCTCGAAGCGGCTCTGCGCCTGGTCGATGAAGCGGGCCTGTTCGGTGACGCCCCACGCGGTGGCCTCGGGGAAGACCGACGAGAAGATCTCGAACGCCCGACGGGCCATCTCCTCCGATCGCCCGTCGAGGGCGTCGAGCAGGGCCTGGGGGTCGGCCGCGCCGTCCACCTCCATGGCCATCAGGGCGCCCGCGCCGTTGTCGGCGTTACGGGCCAAAAAGGCCTTCAGGTCGACGAGGGGCAGCCGCGTCTCGCTGGGGTCTCCGTCAATGCTGAGATAGCCGGCCCCGAGCAGGGCCTGCACCGCCTGGACGGACAAGCCCAGGTACTCCGCCGCCTCAGGCAGAGTGACGGTGGGTCGCTGTCCTGAAGGTCTTTCCGCCATCACTCCAACTTCCGCTCGCACAATGGTTTCGACGGGCTCCGTGCCGCTTCCCCCCGGAACGACTGCGCTGACGCCCAACTTATGACGCGGATTCGCCTCGCCAAAGGGCGCTGATGTCTTCAGGCTGTCTGCTGGCGGCCCGGCCCTCGGCCAACAGCTTGCGCAGATGGGCCCAGACCGAATAGCGGGCGATGGGGTGGAGCGCCTCGGGCACGTCGGTGTAGACGGCGGCGACCAGCTCCGCGATCGTGGCCTCGCCCTGCTGGTCCAGCGCGTCCTTGATGGCCGCCTCCCGGGCCTGTCGATGGGCGATGTACTCCTCCACCTTGGCCTGCCCGTCCTCGATGAAGGGGCCGTGGCCGGGGGCGACGCCGCTCATCTCCACCCGGCGCAGTCGGTCCAGCGCTTGCAGGTAGGCGCGCATGTCGCCTTCGGGCGGGGCGATCACCACGGTGGAGCCGCTCATGATGTGGTCGCCGCTGAACAGCAGCCGCTCGCCTTCGAGGTGGTAGCAGAGGTGGTTGGGCGCGTGGCCGGGCGTGTGCAAGGCGGTGAGGCGGAAGCCGGTGCCCTCGATGCCGTCGCCGTCTCCGAGCATGTCGTCGGGGACGAAGCCGTCGCGCTCGTCGAAGCCCAGCAGGGGGGCGCCGGTCCGCTTCTTCAGGCCCGCCGCTCCGGGCGAGTGGTCGGGGTGGGTGTGGGTGACGAGGATCCAGCGGATGCGGCCTTGGCCCGCCTCGGCCACCGTGTCGAGGTGCTGCTCGCTGTCGTCGGGGCCGGGGTCGATGACGGCGATGTCCTCGGTGCCGACCAGGTAGGTGTTCGTGCCGGGGCCCGTATAGAGGCCGGGGTTGGGGGCCAGCACCCGGCGCACGTTGGGGGTGAGCTGGACGACCTCGCCCGCCAACATGGTCATGTGATGCGGACAGGGCCCGTCGGCGGCACCGCTTCGTCGTAGCCGGGGTCGCCGGGCAGGAGGATGCGCACGCCGTGGCCGTCCTCCGCACTGGCGATGCGGGGGAGGATGGTGGGGACCTCCTCGATGGCCGCGGCCGCGTCCAGCAGGTCGGCGCTGCGGTCGAAGCGGGCGATGGCCTCAAGGTTCTTGATGGTGGGGAAGATGATCTCGAACTCGCCCTTGGCATGGCGGTCGAGCGCCTCCTGGGGCTGGATCCACGTGTTGGCGATGGTCTCGCGGTCGTCGTGCAGCGGCACCTGCTCCGGCGGCGCGGCGGTGACGAAGAAGCGGGTGTCGTAGCGGCGGGGCGGGCCCACCGGCGTGATCCAGTGGCTGAAGTAGTGGATCTGGTCGACGGCCAGGCGCAGGCCCTCTTGATCACACACCTCCAGCAGGCGGGCCTCGCCGTTGTCGACCGCCTTGCGGTGGATGTTGAAGCGCTCGGCCGTTTCGGGGTCCTTGAAGGAGATGACGTCGCCGTCGGTGTCGTAGGCCAGCAGGACGCCCGCCTCTTCGAAGCACTCGCGGATGGCGGCCACCCAGTAGGCCAGGCCGCCCCGGTCGACGCCGAGCAGCACGCTGGCCTGGTCGTCGCTGCGCCCTTCGCAGACGGCTTCGAGGTCGGCATGGCGGTCGGCCTCGTCCACCGCGCCGCCGGGGAAGACGAAGGCCCCGCCCACGAAGTCGGAGTTGAGGTTGCGGCGCAGCATGAAGACCTCCATGCCGCTGCCGTCGGCCCGGTCCCGCACGAGCATCACGGTGGCCGCGTCGCGCACCGGCATGTCCGGCGTGTCGGTCATCACAGGACCACGCGGTTGCGGAGGCGGCGGATGGCCGCGGCGCGCAAGACGGCGCGCACCGGCGGGAGGAGGAGCAGCACCCCGAGCACGTCGCTGAGGAAGCCGGGCGTGAGGAGCAGCGCGCCGCCGAAGAGGATGAGCACGCCGTCGACCAGCTCGCGGCCCGGGACCTCGCCTTGGTTGATGCGCTGCTGGGCCCGGCGCAGCACGCCGAGGCCCTCCCGTTTGACCAGCGCGGCGCCCAACATGGACATGGCGATGAGGAGGGCGACGGTGGGCAGGACGCCGATGGCGTGGCCCACTTGGAGGATCACGAACAGCTCGGCGAAGGGGACCGCCACGAAGAGGACGAACAGGACGACGGCCACGCGGCCAGCCTAACCGTGGGGGCCGACCCGGCCGGCCGGCGGGCGACCACTACCGTTTGCGCCCATGGCTGAACGGCTGTCGCACTTGCAGGAGCGGCTCGTCCCCCGCACGGTGCTCGGCCTTTCCGTGCTGATCCTGGCCTTCGCCATCGGCAGCGCGTTCTCCGGGGTCGTGTTCTACTCGTACTACGAGTTCCGCAAGGACAAGTCGGAGAAGCTCACCGCCTCGTTCGTGCAGGGGTTCGACCAGCGGTTCGACACGGCCAAGAAGACGATCGACGCCGAGAGCAGCAACGCCAAGGCCGAGATCCAAAAGGAGCTCGAGCCGCTGAAGAAGATCAGGGCCGAGGGCGACACGCTCGACGCGCTGGTCAAGAAGGACGGGCCCGCGGTGTGGTTCGTGCGCACCCTCGATGCGGCCGGGCAGCCCTCTGTGGGGACGGCGTTCGTGGTGGCGTCGGACAACTCGCAGTCGCTGCTGCTGGCCTCGTACACCACGGTGGAGGCGGCTACCCACACGCCGGGGCCTGCGCTGTCCGTGCGCAAGGGCGACCAGGAGGTGAAGGCCACGTTGTGGACCTGGCAGCCCGAGCGGGACCTGGCCCTGATCGTCATCGCCAAGGGCAACCAGCCCAAGCTCAAGTTCGCGGCGACCAACCCGCCGCTGAAGACGGGCGAGCGGGTGTTCGCGCTGTCGGGGCTGGGGGCGGCGGGGGCGGCCATCACGCAGGGGTTCGTGGCCGACGTGTCGTCCGCCGGCATCCAGCACGACGCGGC
>DASYMT010000410.1:0-1692 GCA_036008925.1 Acidimicrobiales bacterium
GCGCAGGCGCCGGCGGGGCGGGCGGGGCCGGGGGAGCGGGGCGGCCAAGCGGCCCGACGTGGCCGCCGCCACCGCCGTGGAGCTGGACGAGGAGACGCTGGAGCGGCGGCGCGGGCGCGAGCGCAAGGGCAGGCCGGTCGGCCGCTACCTCATGTGCGTCCATATGCGGCCCCACGCCACGCAGATCGCGGTGATGGAGGGCCGGGCCCTGATCGAGCACTACGTGTCCCGGCCGCAGGACGACGCCACCCAGATCGACGGCAACGTCTACCTCGGCCGGGTCCAGAACGTGCTGCCCGGCATGGAGGCGGCCTTCATCGACATCGGCACGCCCAAGAACGCCGTGCTGTACCGGGGCGACGTCCGCTACGACAAGGAGGACGTGGAGGGCGGGGGCGGGCGCAAGAACGACGTCCGTATCGAGCAGGTGCTGAAGGCGGGCCAGACCATCCTGTGCCAGGTCACCAAGAACCCCATCGGGAGCAAGGGCGCCCGTCTGACCCAGGAGGTCAGCCTGCCCGGGCGCTTCTGCGTGCTGATCCCCAACAGCGACACCTACGGGATCTCGAAGCGGCTGACCGACGACGAGCGCAAGCGCCTGCGCCGGGTGCTCGACGAGGTGAAGCCCGAGCAGCACGGCATCATCGTGCGCACCGCGGCCGAGGGGGCCACGGCCGACGAGCTGCGCCGGGACGTGCAGCGCCTGGTCCGGCAGTGGGACGACATCGACGCCAAGGCCAAGCGGACCAAGGCGCCCGCCCTGCTGTACCGGGAGCCCGACATGGCCGTGCGGGTCATCCGGGAGGAGTTCAACCGGGAGTACCGGGGCGTGGTGATCGACGACCAGGCCCTGTACGAGGAGGTGCGGGACTACGTGGCGTCGATCAGTCCCGAACTGGCCGACCGGGTGGAGTTCTACGACAAGAACGACGACCCGCTGCCCATCTTCGAGCGCTTCCACGTCCACGAGCAGCTCCACAAGGCGCTGGACCGCAAGGTGTGGCTGCCGTCGGGCGGCTCGCTGATCATCGAGCGGACCGAGGCCCTCACCGTCATCGACGTGAACACGGGCAAGAACGTGGGCACGTCGAGCCTGGAGGAGACCGTCTACCGCAACAACCTGGAGGCGGCCGAGGAGATCGCCCGCCAACTGCGGCTGCGCGACATCGGCGGGATCATCGTCATCGACTTCATCGACATGGAGATCGCGGCCAACCGCAACGACGTGATCCGGTCCTTCCGCGACGCCCTGGCCCGGGACAAGACGAGGACCCAGGTGTTCGACATCTCCGAGCTGGGCCTGGTGGAGATGACCCGCAAGCGGATCAGCGAGGGCCTGGTCGAGTCGTTCTCGGAGATGTGCCCGACCTGCAACGGCCGTGGCCTGGTCTTCGACGAGACCCTCCTCTAAGCCCCCCACCTCGCGTTTCCACAGGCACTGTCCCTGTGGAAACGCGAGGTGAAGGGGGTTCCGGCGCCAACTGCTAAGGTGGTCGGCCGTGTATGCGGTCATCCGAACTGGTGGAAAACAAGAGCGCGTGGCCGAGGGTCAGCGCCTGAACGTCGAGAAGCTCACGCCTGAGGGCGAGGAGCTGACCTTCACGCCTCTGCTGCTCGTGGACGGCGACGACGTGCTGGCAGGCGCCGGCATCGGCGGCGCCACCGTGACCGCCCGGGTGGTGGGCGAGGCCA
>DASYMT010000411.1:0-7108 GCA_036008925.1 Acidimicrobiales bacterium
ACGCCGATGCTGGCCCGCACGAAGATCTCCTTGCCGTCCAGGTCGAACGGCGTGCGCAGCGACTCGAGCATGCGGTTGGCCACCACCTGCCAGTCGTTCGGGGAGGCCAGGTCCTCCAGCAGGATGGCGAACTCGTCGCCGCCCAGCCGGGCCACGGTGTCGGTGGGGCGCACGCAGTCGAGCAGCCGGTCCGACACCCGGGTCAGCAGCAGGTCGCCCGCGGCATGGCCGAGCGAGTCGTTGACCCCCTTGAACCCGTCGAGGTCGAGCAGCAGCACGGCCAGGGCCCGCTGGCGCCGCACGGCGCGGGCCACGGCGTGGTCGATACGGTCCTTCAGCAGCGCCCGGTTGGGCAGCTTGGTCAGCGAGTCGTGGAAGGCCTGATGCGACAGCGCCGCCTCCAGCTCCTTGCGCTCGCTGATGTCTCGCGTGTTGAGGATGACGCCCTGCACCTCGGGGTCCTCGAGCAGCGAGCTGACCGCCGTCTCGGTGTGCCGCCAGCTCCCGTCGGCGTGCAGGACGCGGGCCTCGACCACGGCGTGCGGGCGCCCTTCGGCCGCGGCCTCGATGATCGTCTCGAACACCCGGCGCCGGTCCTCGCCGTGGATGACGTCTTTGAGCTCCTGGCCCAACAGCGTCCCCGGCGTGTACCCGAACACCCGAGCCACCGACGGGCTCTCGTACCGGATCACGCCGTCGGCGTCGACCACGGTCACCACGTCGGACGAGTGCTGGAGGAAGGCGGCGAAGCGCTGCTGGCCCGCAGCCCGGGCCGCGGCCACGGCGGCGACGCGGCGGCTCCGCTCGAAGTACCGGAGCAGCAGCCAGGTGATGGCCGCGCCCGCCCAGATCATGAGGCGCAGGGTGGTCACCGACTGGGCGATCAGACAGCCGACGGCAGGCACCACCACGAGCACGACCCACCGTGCGGTGCGATTCGTCAGCGTTCCCATCCCGCTTCCCCCGGTCTCTAGTCAGAAAGGACTAGTCACTGTTCGGCCGGGGGCCCGGAAAACTTGAGAGCGCAGAAAAACTTGCGGGGACGCCCGAAAGCGCCCCCTGCAAGCGGAGAGGGAGGGATTTGAACCCTCGGACCCGGTTTCCCAGGTCAACTCATTAGCAGTGAGTCCGATTCGGCCGCTCTCGCACCTCTCCCTGAGTGCGGCAGTGTACCGAACGCCCTGCCCGGCCGACCCGGGCCTCCCGGCCGGCGCCTACTCGGGCACGACCCGCACGATCACCCGCTGCTCGCCCTCCTTGCGCCACGGGTAGTCGGTGCCGAGGTACTTGTGGGCCATCTTGTCGATGTGCTCGTCGGCCCCCTCGCGGGTGATCTCGGCGTTGCCCTTCACCCGGACCAGCCGATAGTCGTCGTTGCGGTCGACCACCACCACCTCGACGGCCGGGTTCCGGGCCAGGTTGCGGTGCTTGACCCGCCCCTCGGCCGTGTTGAACACGACCGCCTCGCCGTCGGTGTCGACCCAGACCGGGGTGATCTGCGGCGTGCCGTCCGGGTTCACCGTGGCCACCTGGGCCAACTGGGGCTCCTGGAGCAGCTTGATGTCGTCGTCGTTGAGTTTCTTCGCCATGCGGGGGTTCTACCCACTTGGCGAACAGTGGCCATCAGGAGCGGAGGGAGTGGGATTTGAACCCACGGGGCTCTCGCCCGCCGGTTTTCAAGACCGGTGCATTCGGCCGCTCTGCCATCCCTCCCCGGACCCTGCCGAGAAGCCGAGGCTACCGGCCGATGCGGCCCCGCAGGTCGGCCACCCACTCGTCGGCCGCCCGCCATGAGGCCTCGGCGTCGCGCCGCCGGGCCGGGCCGTGCTCGCCCGCGGCCGGGTACGAACCGAGGAACTTCACGTCGGCCAACTGGGCGTGCAGGTCCCGCAGGCAGTCGGCCACCACTTCGTCGTCGACGTGGCCGTCAAGATCGATCAGAAAGCAGTAGTGGCCAAGCCGCCGCTTGGTCGGGCGGGACTCCAGCTTGGTCAGGTTGATGTTGCGGGCCGAGAACTGGCCCAAGATGGCGTGCAGGCTGCCCGGCTTGTCGGCGTGCTGGAAGCACACGATGCTCGTCTTGTCGTGCCCGGTGGCGGCGGGGATCCCATCGGCCGCCAGCAGCACGAACCGAGTCGAGTTCTCGGGGTGGTCCTCGATGTCGGCCACGGCCACGTCGAGCCCGTAGAGCTTGGCCGCCAGCGCGGTGCCCACCGCCGCCGTCCCCGGAGGCCGCTCCTCCCCCACGATGCGCACCGCCTCGGACGTGGAGGTGGCCGCCGCCACCTCGGCCCCCGGCAGCTCCCGGGCCAGGAACCCCCGGCACTGGGCGATGGCCTTGGGGAACGACACCACCCGCTTGACGTCGGCCAGTGCGGTGCCCGGCACCACCAGCAGGTTGAGCCGGATGGCGATCACGACCTCGCGCTGCATGAACAGCCGGTTCTCGAAGATGAGCCCGTCGATGGACTCGTTCACCGTCCCGTCGATCGAGTTCTCCACGGCCACGAACCCCAGGTCGACCTCGCCCTGCTCGGTGGCGTTGAGCACGTCGGGCATGGTGCGCAGGGCGACGAGTTCGGCTCCGGCCAGGTCCGGCTGGGTGAGCAGGGCCTCCTCGGTGAAGGTGCCTGGCGGGCCGAGAAAAGCGATGCGGGCCATGACCCGGGCAGGATAGGTGACGACATGGACGAGGCCTCCCTCCGTTTGCTGCTCGACGACGTGCGCTCCGGCGCCCTCAGCCCCGACGACGCCGTGCACCGTCTGCGCCGCCTGCCGTTCGCCGATCTGGGCTTCGCCCGGATCGACCACCACCGGGCCCTGCGCCAGGGGATGCCCGAGGCGGTCTACGGGCCCGGCAAGTCGCCCGAGCAGTGCGCGGCCATCGTGGCCGAGCTGTTGGCCGAGCCCCACGGCGGCCCCGTCCTCCTGACCAGGGCTGACGACGCCCAGGCCCAGGCCGCGCTGGCCGCCAACCCGGGCGGCACCCGCACCGGCCGCACCCTCGTCTGGCGCCCCTCCGAGCCGACCCGGCCGGCGCGCATCCTGGTGGTCACCGCGGGGACGGCCGACCTGCCGGTGGCCGAGGAGTGCACCACCACCCTCACCGCCTACGGCTACCGACCCCAGCTCCTGCCCGATGCGGGGGTGGCCGGCATCCACCGCCTCCTGGGCACGGTTGACGACCTGGCCGACGCCGACGCGGTGGTCGTGGTGGCGGGCATGGAGGGCGCCCTGCCCAGCTTCGTGGGGGGCATCACCGCCGCGCCGGTCGTAGCCGTGCCCACCAGCGTGGGCTACGGCGCCGCCTTCGAAGGGGTGACCGCCCTGCTCGCCATGCTCTCCTCGTGCGCGGCGGGCATCACCGTGGTCGGCATCGACAACGGCTTCGGGGCGGCCTGCGCGGTGGCTCGGCTCCTGCCATGACGGCGGCCCCATGACCACCGCCTGGTTCCACTGCTTCGCGGGCATCGCGGGAGACATGGCCCTGGGCGCGCTCATCGACGCCGGGGCCGACGTGGACGAGGTGGTCGCCCTCATCGAGCGCATCCCCATCGGCGGCTGGGCCGTGGTGGCCCGGCCCGTTCAGCGGGGCGGCATTGCCGCCACCCGCATCGAGGTCCGCACCCAGGAGACGGCCGTGGTGCGCACCCACGCCCACATCGTGGGGCTCATCGAGGAAGCCCGCCTCCCCGACCGGGTGCGGGACAGAGCCCTGGCCACCTTCGGCGTGCTGGCCGAGGTGGAGGGCAGGCTGCACCGCCGCCACCCGTCCCAGGTCCACTTCCACGAGGTGGGTGCGCTCGACGCCATCGTCGACATCGTGGGCACCTGCGCCGCTCTCGAGCTCCTCGACGTGGACCGGGTGACGGCCAGCGCGGTGGCCACCGGCACGGGCATGATCCGGGCCGCGCACGGCATCCTTCCCAACCCGGCCCCGGCGGTCGTGGAACTGCTGCGCGGCGCGCCCACCTACGGCCGGGACATCACCGTCGAGCTGACCACCCCGACCGGCGCCGCCCTGCTGGCCGCCAACTCGTCGGGCTACGGGCCGCTGCCCGCCATGACCATCGAGGCCACCGGCTTCGGGGCGGGCACCCGGGAGCTGGACGACCTGCCCAACGTGACCCAGGTCGTCCTCGGCACCGAGCAGCCCGCGGCCGAGCGCACCGGCCAGCCCGTCGTCCTCTTGGAGGTGAACGTGGACGACGCGACCGGCGAGGTCATCGCCTCGGCCATCGCCGCCCTGCTCGAGGCGGGCGCCCACGACGCGTGGGTCACGCCCATCGTCATGAAGAAGGGCAGGCCGGCCCACACGGTGAGCGCGCTGGCCGACCCGGCCTTGTCGGCCCAGATCAGCCAGGTGCTCATGGCCGAGACGGGCTCGCTCGGGGTGCGGGGGGCCACCCTCGACCGCTGGCCCGCCGAGCGC
The DNA here is from genome assembly GCA_036008925.1 of Acidimicrobiales bacterium. Classification (GTDB taxonomy): domain Bacteria; phylum Actinomycetota; class Acidimicrobiia; order Acidimicrobiales; family JAUTXP01; genus DASYMT01. Next base: position 4,433 of record DASYMT010000411.1, read on the forward strand.
CAGATGGGCGAGGTGGCGGTCCACGGCCTGCCCGTGCGGGTGAAGGTCAGCCCCGGCCGGGTGAAGGCCGAGCACGGCGACGCAGTCCGGGTGGCCCGGCGCACCGGCCTGCCCGTGCGCGAGGTCATCTTCCGGGCCGAGGCGGCCTGGCGGCGCAACACCAACCCCGACGGCGACGAAGCCAGCTAGCAGCAGGGCTGCCTAACGGACGACGAACTCCAGCGTCTTGGTGTTGTCGGCCGTGGTCGTCTCGCCCTCGGCCGGGCCGATGGTGACCGTCAGCGTGGAGCGGGCCCCGCCGCCTGCCACCCGCAGGCCGCCCAGGGTCACGGCCATGCGCTGGCCGGGGGCCAAGTCCACGAAGTCGCGGGCCGTGTCGGGGGCGCCCACTCCGGGGGGCGGCGTCACCGTGGCCACTACCGGCACCCGCTTCTCCGTCTCGTTGCCCGCGTTGGCCACCACGATCTGGAGCCGCAGCGTCTTCACCACCGGCAGCACAGACGCCCCGCCGTCGGTCCCCACCGAGGCGGGGTCGGTGGTGAAGAGGATCACGGCCACGTCGTGGACCGGGGCCAGCGCCGTGCTCGACCGCAGCGAGCCCACGAACACGGTCAGCTCGGGCTGCTCCCAACCGTGTATGTCCTCCACCCAGCGCGACGGCGGCATGACCTCGGCCTGCACGCCCTCGGCCTTGGGCAGCCCGTCGAGGAAGACCTGGTACGCCCGGTCCCCGGCGGCCATGTCCTGCCCGGCGCCGACCAGGGCGGTGACGGCCGCCTCGGGCGGGTCGGTGCCGAGGGCCTGCACCAGAGCCGACTGCACGGTCATGGTGGCGTGGGCCCGCAGGGCCAGGGTGGCCACCAGCAGGCTGTGCTGGGTGCGCAAGGTCGCAGGCGGGGCGGTGCCGCGCACGCCCCGCAGCGCCGACTCGGCGTCCTGATGCACCTTGTCCAGCCTGCGGTTGGCCAGGGCCCGGCCCAGCTTGGCCGCGTCGGTGCGCACCTGGCGCAGCTCGGCCCCCTGTTCGGTGGAGCGCTCGACCAGGGGGCGCACCTCGTCGAGGTAGGCCAGCTCGGCCAGCCGCCGCGACGGTCCCTTGGAGCGGGCCGACACCGCCGCGTTCACCAGGAGCACCACCAGGGTGAGCAGCACGGCGAAGAGGAGCCACGGCTTGCGCCGGCGTCGTCGTCGGGCGGCGAGAGCCATCGGCGGGCGAGGCTATCCTTCAAGGCCCGGGGTGACGGTGGGAGGCGGGCCATGGCGGCATTCGAAGTCGAAGCGGTGGCGTCCGGGCCCCACGCCGTCGTGGTGGTGCGGGGCGAGATCGACGCCCACACCTCGCCGCTGTTGAAGGAGCGGCTGCTGGCCCTGGTGGCCGAGGGCATCGACCGGCTGGTGGTGGACCTGCGGGCCGTGACCTTCATCGAGTCGGTCGGCCTTGGCACGCTGGTGGCGGCCCGCAAACGCCTGCGCCAGTCCGACAAGAGCCTGTGCCTGGTGCTGGGCCCCGAGCAGGGCGTGCTGCGCCGCACCTTCGAGATCACCGGGCTGGACAAGGTCTTCCCCATCCACCCGGACGTCGAGGCCGCGGTGGAGGACTGCCTGCGGGAGCCCGCGGCCTAACCCTTCTCTCAGAAGGCCAGCTTGCGGCAGCGCACGAAACGGCTGCCCCCGTTCACCACGATCGACACGTCGTCGCAGAGCGACTGCACGATCAGCATCCCCCGGCTGCCCTCCTCGGGGTGGTCGAGGTTGCGCACCACGGCGTTGTCGCGGCCCTCGACCTCCACCACCACGGCGTTGTCCTCCCGCCAGGCCCGCATGGTGACGAACCCGGAGGCGGCGTGGCGCACTGCGTTGGTGCACAGCTCGGTGGCCACGATCAGCAGCTCCTGCACGGCGTCGCCGTCGATGGGGTGGGCGGCCAGCCAGTCGCGCAGAGCCCGCCGGGCGGCCGGCAACTCGGCGACACGGGGCGCGAAGCGGTGGAGCAACGGTGTGCGAGCGGGGACCACCGTCGGAGGTTTCTGCCCACCGCCCATGCGGGTAAAACCGGCGGCCTCGCCGCCGCACCCGTTCAACGCGTACGGTTTGCGCCCGTGCCGACCGTTCGAGGTTTCCTGCGCGCCGCCGAGGATGCACTGCTGGAGCAGCGCCGGCTGCTGACCGACGACGAGTTGGCCGCGCTGGCCGCCGTCCCCGACGCCTCGGTCCCGTCGCTGGCCGCGCTGGCCCACGAGGTGCGGCTGGCCTGGTGCGGGCCGGAGGTGGAGGTCGAGGGGATCCTGTCGGCCAAGACCGGCGGCTGTCCGGAGGACTGCCACTTCTGCAGCCAATCGGCCAAGTTCGAGTCGGTGGTCAAGGCCACGCCCTTCCTCGACCCCGACGAGATCCTGGCCGCGGCCAAGGAGACGGCCGCCCTCGGCGCGTCGGAGTTCTGCATCGTGCTGGCCGTTCGGGGGCCGGACGAGCGGATCATGTCGCAGCTCTTGTCGATCGTGCCCCGGGTGCGCGACGAGGTCGGCATCAACGTGGCCGTGAGCGCGGGCATCCTGAGCGCGGAGCAGGCCGACCGCCTGGCTGCCGGCGGCGTCCACCGGTACAACCACAACCTGGAGACGGCCCGGTCGCACTTCGGCCGCATCGTGACCACCCACACGTGGGAGGAGCGGTACG
>DASYMT010000412.1:0-2457 GCA_036008925.1 Acidimicrobiales bacterium
AAGACGGAGTGCCAACGGGTCAACTGCGGGAGGATGTCCTCGAGCACGTCGACCAGCTTGAACAGCGCCAAGCCAAGCAGGATGACGACTGCGAATGCATACATGTTGATCTCTCCTGACAGGAGGGTCGTGGTGCTCCCGTCATGCTTCTGACCGCCGTCCGCTGCTTCAGGTAACACGAGAAATAGGCTGCCGCGACCATGCGTGCCAAAGCGCCCGCCTCCTCCGCCAATCTCGGCCCTGGCTTCGACACGCTCGCGCTCGCCCTCGCGCTGTACGTCGAGGTCGAGGTGCACGAGGCCGACTCGCTCGTCGTCACCGCCGAGGGCGAGGGCGCCGACCTCCCGCGCGACGCAGGGCACCTGGCTGCCCAGGTGGCGACGGCAGTGGCCGGGCACTCGCGGCTGGCCATCCATGTGCGCTCGGAGATCCCGGTGGGCCGAGGCCTGGGATCGTCCGCCGCACTGGCGGCGGCCGCGGCGGCCGCCGCGGGCGCGCCCGACCCGCTGGCCGTGGCCGCCGAGGTGGACGGGCATCCCGAGAACGCGGCGGCGTCAGTGGCGGGCGGGCTCATCACGGCCACGACGGTGGAGGGGCGGGCGGTGGTGTCGCCGTTGGTCCTCGACCCCGACCTGTCCTTCGTCGTGCTCATCCCCGACCGCACGCTTCCCACCAAAGAGGCGCGCGCCGCGCTGCCGCCCGTCGTCCCCCATGCCGACGCCGCCTTCAACCTGGGCCGCATGGGCCTGCTCCTTTCGGGGCTGGCCGACGCCACCCGCCTGCGCCCCGAGGCGGTGGAGGACCGGCTGCACCAACAGCAGCGGGCGCCCCTGTTCCCCGAGGCCGCGCCGCTGATGGCGGGACTGGTCGAGGCGGGGGCCCTGGCCGCCTGCTGGTCGGGGGCCGGGCCCACGCTGCTCGGCGTCTGCCGGCGGGCGGTGGCCTCCGACCTGCGGGCTGCGGGGGAGGCGCTGTTGGGCGAGCGCGGCGTGGCCGGGCGGGCGCTCGTGCTGGACCCCGACCGCCGCGGGCTGACCATCACCGGCTGACCCGCCTTCCGCCCGTCGCTCACCGCACGCCTGCCTCACGCCTGACCATCCACCGAATCAGGCGTGGATGCGGCTACGGTCGTCCTATGGCTACGTACGAGGGGTACTGCGTCAAGTGCCGCGAAAAGCGGGAGTTCGAGGGCGAAGTGAAGGAGATGGCCAACGGCCGTCGTGCTGCCCACGGCACCTGTCCTGTCTGCGGTACGAAGATGAACCGCATGCTCGGCAAGAACGGCTGAGCACGCTTCTTCTTCACTGACGATCGGCGGTTAGTTTCGGACGGTGCCTTCTCAGCCGTCTCGAGACCTCATCGCCATCCCCAACCCACATCCCGGTCGGGACTACGAGGTCCGCTGCGACACGCCGGAGTTCACCTGTGTCTGTCCTCTGACGGGCCAACCGGACTTCGCCACCGTGCGCATCTCGTACGTCCCCGATCAGTCGATCGTGGAGCTCAAGTCCCTGAAGCTCTATCTCTGGAGCTACCGGGACGAGGGCGCCTTCCACGAAGACGTCACCAACCGGATCCTCGATGATCTGGTCGCCGTCCTCGCGCCCCGGCGCATGACCGTGCTCACCGACTGGCTGGTGCGCGGCGGCATCCACACGGTGGTCGAGTCGAGCCACTCGGCGTCGTAGCCTGGGTCGTTGTGCAGATCCCCAGGTTGTTGTCCAAGGCCGGACTGCCGGCGCTGGCCGCGTTGGTGGCGGCCGGGCTGAGTGTGGCCGTGGTGCAGACCTATGTGGTGATCACCGAGAAGAAGGGCCCGGGCGACTTCACGCCGGTGTCGCTGCCCGGCGCCGCGGCCGAGCCGGGTGCGGGTCAGGCCGACGGGCCGACCGCCACGACCTCGACCACCGCGGCGGCGACCTCCACGACCCAGCCGAGCGCGCCCACGGCCACCACCGCCGCGGTGCGGGCCACCCGAGCGACCACCTCGCCCACCGCGGCCCGGCCCTCGTCGTCGACCACCTCGACGACGATCGACGACCACGGAGGCGGATCGGGCTCCGGCAAGGGCCGAGACCCCAACAAGCCGCCGGACGACTAGCCCCGCCCGCCTATGCCGACTCATGCCGTCTCGGGCATGAGCATGCATCGTGGCGGTGCCAAACGTGCCGAGGGGCTCTGCCCACAAACGGCCCCGCCAGTCCCGCGACCCGCTCCTGACCGGATGCTGGCCACCGTTGGACCGCTAAACCGCTGCGACTGCTGAGACCGGTACTGCCGGTGCCCGGAATCCTGGTCCTGCTCGGGCCAACGCGGCCGTCCTTGGGCAGAGCCTGCCCACGGGGTGGCAGAGGTCAGGCCGCGCTGATGGGGATGTGCAGCAGGGCCGGGCCGCCGCTGCCGAGCGCGCTGCGGACGGCGTCGCCGATGTCGGCCGCGCCGTCCACCCGCACGCCG
>DASYMT010000413.1:0-9608 GCA_036008925.1 Acidimicrobiales bacterium
GGCGGCGCGGCAGGTGACGCTTGTCGAGCACGCCGAAGGGGCAGGCAGGAACGCAGTAGCCGCAGCCGTTGCAGATCTCCTCCTGCACCACCACGGTCCCGAACTCGGTGCGCATCAGCGACCCGGTGGGGCACACGTCGAGGCAGGCGGCCTGGGTGCAGTGTTTGCACACGTCCGACGACATGAGCCACTGCACGCCACTGCCCGCGGGCGCCTGCTTCTCGATGAAGGCCACGTGGCGCCAGGTGTCGGCGTCGAGTTGGCCGGTGTTGTCGTACGACAGGCCGAGCCACGCGTCGAGGGCCCGCGGCACGCCGTTCCACTCCTTGCACGCCACCTCGCACGCCTTGCAGCCGATGCAGACCGACGTGTCGGTGAAGAACCCCACCCGCTGCGGGTGCTCCTCGTAGCCCGAGGCCCGGGCCGGGTCGACGACGGTCATGGGCCCGGCCTGGCCCTCTCCCGGTACGACTCCACGAAGGCCACCGAGGCCGGGCCACGCGGGCGCCGTCCGGGCTGCACGTCGCAGGTGGCCGCCTTCACCTCTTGGATGTGCACGTTCGGGTCGAGCGACAGGGGGAACAGGTCGTTGGCCGAGTCGCCCGTCGACAGGCCCCGGCTGCCCCAGTGGTAGGGCAGGCCGACCTGGTGCAGCGTGCGGCCCTGCACCTGGAGCGGCGGGATGCGGTCGGTGACGAGGACACGGGCCTCGATGACGGCGTTGGCCGACACGATGGTGGCCCAGCCCCCCGGCTCCAGCCCCCGCTCGGCGGCCAGGGCCGGGCTGACCTCGCAGAAGAACTCGGGCTGCAACTCGGACAGCACGGCGACGAAGCGGCTCATGCCGCCCGCGGTGTGGTGCTCGGTCAGCCGGTAGGTGGTCATGACGTACGGGAACACCTCGCTGCCCGGCTCCCCCGCAGTGGGGTTGTACTCGTTGTGCTCGTGGGGATACCGCTTGCGCAGGGGGTTGGCCTGCTGGCCGTAGAGCGGGTTGCGGAAGGGCGACTCGTCGGGCTCGTAGTGCGTGGGCAGCGGCCCGTCCTTCAGCCCGTTGGGAGCGAACAGCCAGGCCTTGCCGTCGGCCTGCATGATGAACGGGTCGTCGCCCCGCAGGTTGTGCTCGGCCTCGGCGCCCTCGGGCGGGATGTAGTCGGGTCGCTTGTCCTTCTCGAAGTCGGGCACGTCGTGGCCCGTCCACTCGCCCGCCTCCTCGTCCCACCAGACCAGGGCCTTACGCTCGCTCCACGGCCTGCCCGCGGGGTCGGCGCTGGCCCGGTTGTAGAGGATGCGGCGGTTGGCGGGCCAGGCCCATCCCCATTCGGGGGCCACCCAGTTCTGGTCCTGGCCGGGCTTGCGCCGGGCCGTCTGGTTGACCTCGTCGGCGTAGCACCCGCAGTAGATCCAGCACCCGCAGGCGGTCGAGCCGTCGTCCTTCAACTCGGTATAGGCGGACAGGGCGCGGCCGTCCGGGCCCCAGCCGTTGACCTCGCGCAGCACGGCCTCGGCACTGGGCTCGTCGTGGGGGCCGTGGACCGGGTAGTCCCATGTGAGGTCGAGGATGGGGCGGTCCTTGGGGTCGGTCGAGCCCGCCAGCTTCTCCCGGATGCGGCGGCCCAGGTGGTAGAAGAACCACAGGTCCGACCGGGCGTCCCCCTGGGGCTCGACCGCCTGGTGGTGCCACTGGAGCATGCGCTGCGTGTTGGTGAAGGACCCGTCCTTCTCGGTGTGAGCGGCGGCGGGGAGGAGGAACACCTCGGTGGGGATCTCCTCGGTGCGCAGCTCGCCCGTCTCGATCTCCGGCCCGTCGTGCCAGAAGGCGGCGCTTTCGATCTCGGAGAAGTCGCGCACCACCAGCCAGTCGAGCTTGGCCATGGCCAGCCGGTGCAGCTCGCCGTTGGCCGACCCCACCGCCGGGTTCTCGCCCACGAGGAAGAAGCCCCGCACCTTGCCGTCGAGCATGTCGACCATGGTCGGGTAGCTGGAGTGGTCGCCGGTGAGGCGGGGGAGGTAGTCGAAGCAGAAGTCGTTCTCGGGGGTGGCCGCGTCGCCGAACCAGGCCTTGAGCAGGCTGACCGTGTACGACCGCACGTGGCCCCAGAAGCCCGCCTCCACCATGTTGTTCTTGATGAACTCGTCCAGGCTCTGCTCCAGGGCCGCGTGGGGCATGGGGATGTAGGCCGGGAGGATGTTGTAGAGCGTGGGGATGTCGGTGGAGCCCTGGATGCTGGCGTGGCCCCGCAGGGCGAGGATGCCGCCGCCGGGCCGCCCGATATTGCCCAGCAGCAGTTGGATGATCGACGCGGTGCGGATGTACTGGACCCCCACCGTGTGCTGCGTCCAGCCCACCGCGTAGGCGAAGGCGGCCGTGCGGTCCCGGCCCGAGTTCGCGCACAACGCCTCGGCCACCTCTAGGAACAGGGCCCGGGGCACGCCGCACAGCTCCTCGACCAGTTCGGGCGTGTAGCGGCTGAAGTGGCGCTTGACGATCTGGAAGACGCAGCGGGGGTCTTGCAGCGTGGGGTCCGTGTGGGGGGCCCGGCTGCCCACCTTGGCCCCGCCGCTGCCGTGCACGTCGCTGATCTCGCGCAGGTGGGCTTCGGACTCGATGGGGCTGTCGTCGTACTGCCAGGTGACCGGGTCGTACTCGCCCTTCTCGGGGTCCCAGCCGGAGAACAGGCCATCGAGGTCCTCGGTGTCCCGGAAGCCGTCCTCGATGATGGCCGACGCGTTGGTGTAGGCCTCGACGTACTCGCGGAACTCCCGGCCGTTCTCCAGGATGTAGCTCACGACCGCGCCGAGGAAGGCGATGTCAGAGCCCGCCCGGATGGGCACGTGCAGGTCGGCCATGGCGCTGGTGCGGGTGAAGCGGGGGTCGATGTGGATGACCTTGGCGCCCCGGGCTTTGGCCTCCATCACCCACTGGAAGCCGACCGGGTGGCACTCGGCCATGTTCGAACCCATGATGACGATGCAGTCGCTGTTGGCCAGGTCCTGCTGGAAGTCGGTGGCCCCTCCCCGGCCGAACGAAGTGCCCAGACCGGGCACGGTGGAGGAGTGTCAAATACGGGCCTGGTTCTCGATCTGGATGGCGCCCAGGGCCGTGTACAGCTTCTTCATGAGGTAGTTCTCCTCGTTGTCGAGGGTCGCTCCTCCGAGGCTGGCGAAGCCGAGGGTGCGGCGCAGGAGGCCGTTCTTCGGGTCGTGCTCCTGCCACGTCTCGTGGCGGGTGGCGATGACGCGGTCGGCGATGCGGTCGACGGCCTCGTCCAGGTCGAGGCTCTGCCACTCGGTGGCGTAGGGCGGGCGGTACTTGACCTTGCCCTCGCGGCCAGGCCCGGTCACCAGGCTCTTGGTGGCCGACCCCTTCGGACACAGTCGGCCCCGTGAGATCGGGCTGTCCGGGTCGCCCTCGATCTGGGTGATGGCACCGTCCTTGACGAACACCCGTTGGCCGCACCCCACCGCGCAGTAGGGGCAGATGCTGCGGACCACGCCGTCGGCCGTGGCCGTGCGGGGCTCGAGCCGGTCCGAGCGGTCGGACTTGACCGCCTTGCCCAGGCCAAGCGGGTCGCGGGTGGTGAACTGGCGCACCGCAGGCCACGAGGCGATCAGCTTGCGCATCGGCGGGAACCTACCCCGCGCCGCCGCTCTTGCCCCGCCTCTCTCATCTCCCTCATCTGTCACTGGGCCGCTTGGCCGAGGAGGACCAGGGGTTCTGGGCACCGCCAGTTCATCCGGGCTGAGGTTTGGGGGGCGGCGGGCGCGGGCAGGGCGGCATCCGGTGCACCTGCCCGTCCCTCGCGTCGCGCCTGTCGCCCTCGTGCTCCTGGCTGCGGCGGCCGGGCCGGGGGTGCTGGGCGTGCTCGACGCGGGGGCGGCGTCGGCCCCCCTGCCGCCCCGTGAGCGGACCGTCACCGACGGGCAGCACCTGTACCAGCGGGACTGCGCCTTCTGCCACGGCCAGTCGGGCCAGGGCACGCCCCGGGGCCAGAGCCTTCAGGGCATCGGCGAGGCCGAGGTCGACTACGCCGTGTCCACCGGGCGCATGCCCGTCCGCCGGCCCGACGACGAGCGCAGGCGCCGAACCCCCGGCTACAGCCGCCCCCAGATCGACGCCCTGCTCCGCTACACGGCCCCGTTCACCGCGGGCGGCCCCATCATCCCCGACGTGGACCCGGCCCGGGGCGACATCGCCTTGGGCGGCGAGGTCTTCCGGGCCCAGTGCGCCTCGTGCCACCAGTGGGCGGGCGAGGGCGGCGGCCTCCTCGGGCTGAATGCCCCGTCGCTCCACGACGCCACGCCCACCCAGGTCGGGGAGGCCGTGCGGGCCGGCCCGGTCACCATGCCCGCTTTCAGCGCGGCCACCATCGACGACCACCAACTCGACTCCATCGCCGCCTACATCGAGTACCTGCGCACACCCGAGGACCGGGGCGGCCTGGGCCTGTGGCACCTCGGACCCTTGGCCGAAGGGCTCATCGCCTGGACGGTGGGCATGGCCGTGCTCGTCCTCGGCGCGGTGTGGATCGGCGAGCGCGAGCCCCGGCCGTGAGCACCGACAAGCACGACCCCGACAAGCATGAGATCGGCAAGCGCGACACCGAGGCCAAGCACGAGGCCAGGGCCGCCTTCGGCTTCTTCGTCACCTTCGTGGCCGCCATCGCCCTGGCCGCCGTCTACTGGCGGGGCGGCAACCCCCAGCTCGAAGGGGTGCTCCTCGCCACCGCCCTCGCGGGCCTGGCCTACGGCTTCGTGGTCTGGGGACACCGCCTGCTCCCCCAAGGCCCGGTCGAGCAGGCCCGCCACGAGCTGGAGTCGAGCCCGGCCGAGCGCCGGCATGTGCAGCACGACCTGGAGCGGGCGGGCATCGGGCGGCGCAAGCTGCTGACCCGGATGCTCGGCCTGGCCGCCGCCGCCCTGGGCGCGGCCGCCGTCTTCCCCATCCGCTCCCTCGGCCCCAGCCCGGGCCGGTCGCTCCAGCGCACGCCGTGGAGGCCGGGCAGCCGCCTGGTCGACGAGGAGGGCCACCCGCTCAAGGCCGAGGACATCCCGCTCGGCGGCTTCTTCACCGTCTTCCCCGAGGGCCACGTCGACTCGGCCGACGGCCAGACCGTGCTCGTGCGGGTCGAGCCCGACGCCAACCGGCCCCGCCCGGGCCGGGAGGACTGGGCCCCCCTCGGCTACCTGGCCTACAACAAGGTCTGCACCCACGCGGGCTGCCCGGTCGGGCTCTACCAGGCCGACACCCACAAGCTGTTCTGCCCCTGCCACCAGTCGGCCTTCGCCGTGCTCGACGGGGCCCGCCCCGTGTTCGGCCCGGCCACCCGCTCCCTCCCCCAGCTCCCCCTCATGATCGACGCCGACGGCTTCCTGCGGGCCCGAAGCGACTACACCGAGCCCATCGGCCCGGCCTACTGGAACCGGGCCTGAGCCGGTGGACACCAACTCGCTCACCCCCCACGGGCCGGACGCGGCCCACATCTCCGGCCTCTTCTGGCTCATGGTCACCATGGGCACGGTCATCTACATCGTGACCATGACGGCCTTGGTCGTCGCCCTGTTCCGAGGCCGCCAGGGGGCCCGCCCGTCCCGCTTCAGCGACAACGCCTTCATCGTGGGCGGCGGCGTGGTCGTGCCCACCCTCGTGCTGTTCGTCCTGGCCTTCGCCACCGTGCGGGCCACCAACAAGGTCACCGCCCCCCGCCGCGACGCGGTGCGCCTCGAGGTCGTCGGCTACCAGTACTGGTGGCGGGTCGAGTACCACACGCCGGTCCGGGCCACCACGGCCAACGAGGTCCACATCCCGGTGGGCAGGCCGGTCGACATCACCCTCACGTCGGTGGACGTGAACCACAGCTTCTGGATCCCCGAGCTGGCAGGCAAGGTCGACACCATCCCCGGCCAGCGCAACCTGCTGCACCTCCAGGCCGACAAGGCCGGCACCTACCGGGGCCAGTGCGCCGAGTTCTGCGGCTTGCAGCACACGCACATGGCCATGCTCGTCATCGCCGAGCCGCAGGCCGACTTCGACCGGTGGGTGCGCACCCAGGCTCGTCCCGCGGCGGCAGGCTCGGCCGTGTTCGAGCACCAGTCGTGCGCGGGCTGCCACACCATCAGGGGCACGTCGGCCGACGGGACGCTCGGGCCCGACCTCACCCACCTGGCCGGCCGCCGGACCCTCGGGGCCGTCACCGCGCCCAACACCGCGCAGAACCTGGCCAAGTGGATCCACAACGCCCAGGACTTCAAACCGGGAAGCCTGATGCCGCCGGTGCCCATGGACCCGGCCGAGCTCGATGCGCTGGTCGCCTACCTGGAGACGCTCGAATGACGACAACGCTTGAGCCCGCCGGGCAGGCCGAGCCCGCCGAGGAACAGGTCGAGGTCGTCTGGCACGACGCGCCGGGGCTGGTCGGCTTCCTCACGTCGGTGGACCACAAGCGCATCGGCATGCGGTACATCTCCACCGCCTTCGTCTTCTTCTTCCTGGCCGGTGTGCAGGCCCTCGTCATGCGGGTGCAGTTGGCAGGCCCCAACGAGTCGGTGCTCAGCCCCCGGACGTACAACGAGCTGTTCACCATGCACGGCACGTCGATGATCTTCCTGTTCAACACGCCCGTGTTGGCGGGCTTCGGCAACTACCTGCTGCCCCTGCAACTGGGCACCCGGGACATGGCGTTCCCCCGGCTCAACGCCTTCTCCTACTGGGTGTTCGCGCTGGCGGGCACGTTCATGTACCTGGGCGAGTTCATCGGCCGGGCGCCCGACGCGGGCTGGTTCGCCTACGTGCCCCTGTCGGCCCGGGCCTTCTCCCCCGGCGTCAACCTCGACTTCTGGGGCCTCGGCGTCATCTTCGTGGGCGTGTCCACCACCGTGGGCGCGGTCAACTTCATCGTCACCATCTTCAAGATGCGGGCGCCCGGCATGTCGCTCAGCCGGATGCCGGTGTTCTCGTGGTCGATCCTGGTGATGGCGTTCATGGTGCTGTTCGCGGTCCCGGCCCTCACTGTCGGCACCGCGCTGCTGGAGGCGGACCGGCTGTTCGGCACCGCCTTCTACGACCCGTCCCGGGGCGGCGACGTGCTGCTGTACCAGCACCTGTTCTGGTTCTGGGGCCACCCCGAGGTGTACATCCTCCTGGTGCCCGCCATGGGCATGATCTCGATGATCGTGCCGACCTTTGCCCGGGCCCGGCTGGCGGGCTACGTGTGGGTGGTCACGTCCTTGGTGGGCATCGGCTTCGTGAGCTTCGGGCTGTGGGTCCACCACATGTTCGCCACCGGCATCCCGCCCCAGGCCCTCGGGTTCTTCTCGGCCGCCAGCATGACCATCTCGATCCCCAGCGGCACTTTGATCTTCGCCTGGATCGCCACCTTGTGGCGGGGCTCGGTGCGGTGGTCCACGCCGCTGTTGTTCTGCCTCGGGTTCGCGTCGATCTTCGTGATGGGCGGCATCACCGGCGTGATGGTCGCCGCCCTGCCCTTCGACCTCCAGGCCCACGACACGTACTTCGTGGTCGCCCACTTCCACTACGTGCTGGTGGGCGGCGTGGTGTTCCCCATCTTCGCCGGGCTGTACTTCTGGCTGCCCAAGATGACGGGCCGGCTGCTGTCGGAGGGCCTGGGCACGTGGAGCTTTTGGACCATGTTCACCGGGTTCCACCTCGGCTTCTTCCCCCAGCACATCCTCGGGCTCATGGGCATGCCCCGTCGTGTGTACACCTACGACGCGGGGCTGGGGTGGGACACGCTCAACCTGCTGTCCACCATCGGGGGGTTCCTCTTCGGCCTGGGGACCCTGCTGACCGTGGTCAACATCGTGCGGTCCCGCAAGCGAGGCGCGCCCGCCGGGCCGAACCCCTGGGAGGCCGACTCGCTGGAGTGGTCGGTCCCGTCGCCCGCCCCCCACTACAACTTCCTCACCGTGCCGGTCGTGGACGGCCGCCATCCGCTCTGGTCGGTCCCGGCGGGCGGCGCGTCGGGCGCCTTGCAGCGGGCCACGCCTCTCACCGCCGGGCTGGAGGCCGAGCCCGAGCCCGAGATCATGGAGGTGCCGGAGGAGACCTATGTCCCCTTCCTCACCGCCGTGGGGCTGGCCATCGTCGTGGTGGGGCTGCTGGTCGAGCAGGCGGTGGTCGGCGTGGTCGGCCTGGTGGTCGCGCTGGCCGCGCTCGGGGTCTGGCTGTGGCGCACGGACGGGGACCTCCAGTGACGGCCGCCTCCACCGCATCGACCGCATCGACGCCTCGGCCCGTCGCCCTGCCCCGCGCCATCTGGGGCATGTGGATGCTCATCCTCACCGAGCTGATGATCTTCCTGTCGCTCATCGGCTCGTACTTCTATGTGCGGGCCGGGGAGGCGTCGTGGCCGCCCCCGGGCATCGAGGCGCCGCCCCTGGGCCGCATCGTCGTCTTCACCTTCGTGCTGCTGGGCAGCAGCGTGCCCATGTGGTGGGCCGAGCGGGCCGCCCGGGCCGGTCGGATGGGCGGGGTGCAGGCGGGGCTGGCCCTGGCGTGGGCGATGGGCGCGGTGTTCTTCGCCAACCAGGTGGTCGAGTTCCGGCACCTGGGCTTCGGCCCTCGCGACACCGTGTACGGCTCGCTGTTCTACGCCATCACCGGGCTGCACGGAGCCCACCTGGTGGTCGGCCTGGTGATGAACGGAGTGGCCCAGGTAAAGGCGGCATTGGGCAAGTTCGACGGCGGCCGGCACCTGACCGTGGACGTCGTCTCGCTCTACTGGCACTTCGTCGACGCCGTGTGGATCCTGGTGTTCTCGACCGTCTACCTGTCGCCCCACCTCCTGCGATGAGCACGGCCGCGCACCAGCAGTCGCGGGGCCACGAACAAGGGCGGCTCGGGTTCTGGCCGTGGGTGGCCCTGTTGTGCGGACCCATCCTCTGGATGGTGCACATCACTGGGGTCAGCGCCTTCGCCAGCGGGGCCTGCGAGCGGTCCGGCTACCGGTGGTGGGCCCACGGGCTGACCGTGGCGACCGGCGTCCCGGTGGCCGCGGCCATCGCCGTGTCGGCCCGGCTAGTGCGACGGGCCCGCTCCGACGTGGTGCGGTTCCTGGCCTGGTTCGGCCTGTTCGTGGGCGGGCTGTCGCTGCTGCTGATCCTGCTGGAGGAGCTGTACATCTGGGCGGTGCGGGTCTGTGGGTTCTCCTAACGCTCGGCGCGGGGCCGTGCTCCTGGGCGGGCTGGCCGCCGTGCTGGCCGTGTCGCCCCCGGTCGACGCCGCCGCCCACCGCTCGCTGGTGGCCCACATGGTCCAGCACCTGGTGCTGGTCACGGTCGCCGCGCCCCTGTTGGGCTTCGGCCTGCCCCTGCCGTTCGGGCGCAGGCGCTGGCTCGGGTGGGTGGCCGCCTCGGTCGTCGTGTCCACCGCCGCACTGTGGGCCTGGCACGCGCCCGCGCTGTTCGACGCGGCGGCCGAGTCGGTGCCGCTGCACGTGGCCGAGCACCTCTCGTTCCTGGGCTCGGCCGTGCTGCTGTGGTCGGTGGTGGCCGGCCCCGGCCGACGGGCGCGGGCGGGCTTGGGCGTGCTGGCCGTCTTCGCCGCCACCATGCCTGCCACCCTTTTGGGCGGGGCCATGACCCTGGCG
>DASYMT010000414.1:0-4058 GCA_036008925.1 Acidimicrobiales bacterium
CTTGGCCCCGGTGGCCTGAAGGATCGAAGGCGGCTGGTACCCGTCGAAGGCGGTGTCGGAGTAGGCGAAGTCGTGCACCAGCACCACGTCGTGCTCCCGGGCCCAGTCGACCATGCGCTGCATCCACTCCAAGTCCACGCACTCGGTGGTGGGGTTGTGCGGGAAGGACAGGATGACGACGCGGGGCTTGGGCCACTGCGTCTCGTACGCCTCCATCAGGTTGGCGAAGAAGTCCTGGTCGGGCCCGATGCGGACCTGCTGCACCTCGGCCCCGGCGAACAGCGGCGCGTAGATGTGGATGGGGTACGACGGCGACGGCACGAAGGCCGAGTCGCCCGGGCCGACCAGCACCCACATGAGGTGGGACAGCCCCTCCTTGGCCCCGATGGTGGTGACGACCTCGGTGTCCGGGTCGAGTTCCACGCCGAACTTGCGCAGGTAGAGGTTGGCCACGGCCTGGCGCAGCTTGGGGATGCCCTTGGACGCCGAGTACCGGTGGTTGCGGGAGTTGTGCACGGCCTCGGCCATCTTCTCGACCGCGATGTCGGGCGAGGGGATGTCCGGGTTGCCGAAGCCGAGGTCGATCACGTCGTCGCCTGCCCGCCGTGCCTGGATCTTCAAGTCGTTGATGATCGTGAAGACGTACGGGGGCAGCCCTTGGATGCGACGGAACTCCATCCCTCGAATCTACTGGCGCACCCCCGCCGACAACGACCCGATAACCGTCACCGCCTCGTGCCACTGGAAGCCGACGGGCGCCAGCACGGCCCACTCGGCCCCCGCCCCGGCCAGCCCGGCCAGCAGCACGGCCAGGTCGTCCTCCGGGTGCACGAGCCCGCCCCACGTGACCGCCACCGCCCGCTCGGCCGCCACCTCCTCGACCGGCGCGTCCCACAGGTTCAGGGCGTCGGCGTGGGCGATGGCGGTGTCCCGGGCGCCGGGCGAGCGGCCCCCCACCCATGTGGTGATGCCCCGCTCCCGCAGCCCGTCGGCCACCCGGCCCACCGCGGCCAGGCGCTCGGCCGCGGGCGGGAAGGGCACGCCGTAGGCCTCGTTCTCGGCCTGGCTCAGCCGGTCCCCCGCCCCGATGCCCGCGATGAGCCGGTCGCCGATCATCCGGTGGACGCTGCCGAGCGCGTTGACCAGCACCGGGTCGGGGACAAGCCCCACCCGGGCCACGAGGGTCCCGAGGGCGATCCGCTCGGTCGACCCGGCCAGCGCGCCGAGCAGGGCCTGCCAGTGCAGCGCGGGCCGGGCGGGCTGGGCGATCGACCAGAGGTGGTCGAACACGAACACGCCGTCGAGCCCGGCCGCCTCGGCGTCGAGGGCCACGGCCAGCGCGGGCTCGGGGTCGTCGCGGAACTGCGGGAGGGTCATGCCGACCTTCATTGCCTCACCCTGTCACGGCCGGGCCAGCAGGGCGGCGCCGATGGCCCCCGCACGCGGGCCCAGGGCGGCGGGCACCAGCGACACGGGCGGCCGGTGGGCGCTGCCCGCCAGCAGGGTGGTGAAGGCCTGGCGGGCGGGCTCCAGCAGCACGTCGCCCGCCTCGATCAGGCCGCCGCCGAGCACGAAGGTCGACGGGTCGAGTACGTAGGCCAGGTTCACCAGCCCGAGGGCGACCCACCAGGCGAACTCGGCCATGACCTTGGCCGCGTCGGCGTCGCCCCGCAGGGCGGCGGCCGTGACCGCTTCGCCCCGCTGGCCCAGCCCCCGCTCGCGGGCCAGCCGGCCTAGCCCGCTGCCGGACGCGTACCGCTCCCAGCACCCCCGCTTGCCGCACGGGCAGGGCGGCCCGTCGGGGTTCACGACCATGTGGCCGATCTCCCCCGCGAACCCGTTGGCCCCCCGCTGGAGCACCCCGCCGCTCACGATGCCGCCGCCGATGCCGGTGCCGAGGGTGACCACCACCACGTCGTCCGCGCCCCGGGCCGCGCCCAGTTCCCGCTCGGCCCAGCAGGCCGCGGTGGCGTCGTTCTCCACCACCACGGGGACGCCGAGGCGGGCTTGGAGGTCGGCCCGCAGCGGCACGTCGACCACGCCGGGCAGGTTGGGCGCGAACCGCAGCATGCCCTCGTGGTCGACCAGGCCGGGCGCCCCCACGCCCACCGGCAGGCCGGTGGCGCCGAGCAGCCCGGCCACCACGGCGACGGCGTCGACCACCGGCCCGGTGCCCGCCCCCGAAGGGGTGGGCACGCGCGCCTCGGCCGTCACCCGGCCGCGCTCGTCGAGCACGATGCCGAGCACCTTGGTGCCGCCCAGGTCGATGCCGACTGTGCTCAGAACCGCAAGAGTGCGCCGATGCGCCCCATCACGTCCAAATCGGCATTGCCCACGCAGACGCACACGCGGCACGACTGGCTGACCGCGTCCTCCACCGCCTCTTCGACCACGTCGTCGACCAGGTCCATGGCCGAGCTGCAGACCGGGCACGTCCGCCCCTTGGTGGCGATGTAGCCGCAACTGCGGCAGCGCCAGCCCGGCGCCTCGAAGCCCTCCGACACCAAAAGCGTGTCGACCCGGCGCTCGACCAGGGCGGCCAGCACCTTCTCCAGGCCGGTGACGCCGAGGCCGTTGGGCGTGGCCGACGCCTCGCGGAGCCGCACCGCCATGGCCGCCTCCGACGCCCGCTCCACCTGCTGCTCCACCTGGAGGGCGGCGGCCTTGATCACTGCGTCGGTGGCGCCCACGGGCACCGGGCAGCGGGCCGCGATGCGCTCGCGCAGGTACGGGTGCAGCACCCGTTCGAGCTCGTGGCTGATCTCCTCGGGCGCGCCGATGATGAGGTGGTCGAAGTGCTGCTCCTGGAAGACGTGGAAGGCCACCTCGGCCGACCGCTTCAGGTGCAGGTGGGCGTGGGCCAGGCTGTGGTCGCGGACGTGGTCCTTGTCCCAGTCGCCCTTGTCGTCCTCGTGGCGCGGGAGCTGGTCGAACAGCTCGCTCTTGTCCACCAGCTCGCCCAGCTCGAAGACGAACATGCGGGCCCGCTGCTTGTCGGCCAACAGGACGCCGAAGCGCTTGTACTCGTCGACCACCGTCTCGAGCTGGCGCACGTGCGGGGTGGCGTTGACCACCAGTTGGTTGCGCACAGGGACGGGCAGCTCGAACACCTTCCAGAAGTCCTGGGCCGCGCAGGAGAAGATGGCCAGGCCCCTGGTCCGGGAGCGGTCGAGCCCCCCCTTCACGTGCGTCTCGATGCGTTGGAGGTCGGACGCCGCGGGCTTGTGCCCGTTGGTGTGGCCTGCCGCCTCCTTGAGCAGATGGTCGAGATGGACCTCGTAGTCCTTCGGGCGAACAAAACGCCGACCGTCCACGTCGAGATACAACGAGACGACCGGCGTCTGCTGGGCCTTGAAGCCCGCCAGAGAACGGATCACATCTTGGGTGAGCGTTGCCAACGTCACCTCCGCGTTAAGGGGATTGGGCGATGGTACCGCGGCTTGCCCCGTGGGGCTCCTAGGAAACGCGGATGTGCTGAATGCCCGGCTCGTCGGGGGGCGGGTGGGCGGTTTGGCCCCTTCCCTTGGCCGCCAGGTCGGCCACCAGGTGGGTGATGGCCATCAGCGGGGCGGGGTCGGCCACCAGCTCCTCGGCCAGGTCGAGGAAGGCCCGGGTGGCCTTGATCATCTCCAGCGCCGCCTTCTGGAGGTGCTCGACGGCCTCGTGGCCCGGGTCGCTCGTGCGGTCGTCGCTCACGCGAAGGTCACCTCCAGCCAGTCGCCGTTCATGTGGGCGCTCTCGACCTCTCGCCGGCACAGCGAGTCCGGCAGCAGCAGGGCCCGTCGGTGCGGCCCCACCCGGACCAACAGCTCGTCGTGTCGACGGGCCAGCTCCAGCTCGTCGCGCTCGGCAAAGGGGAGGTGCAGCTTGAGCACGCCGTCGTCCAGCCGCATCGGCTCGGACGCGTGCAGGACGGCGCGGGGGTCGACATCGCCGTAGAGCGTGTCGCCGAAGTCGCGCAGTCGAGCGACGCCGACCAGCTCGTCGGCCGCCAGCTCGGCCTTCAGCACCGGCAGCGGCGCGAAGCCCTCCTCGATGGCGGCCAGGTGCTCGGCGTG
>DASYMT010000415.1:0-2883 GCA_036008925.1 Acidimicrobiales bacterium
CGAGCTTCTTGGCCCGGTCGTACAGCTCGTCTTTGGTGTGGCCGACCACGTCGACGCCGCCGTAGGTCTTGCCGCCCCGCCGGGCCGCGCCGCCCCGCTTGGCCGCCTGGGGGTCGGACGGGCCCTTGTGCTTCTTGGGCACCCACCGGTCGCCCACCTTCTCGAAGGAGTGCTTCAACGCGGCGAAGGCGGTGCGGTGGGACCGCTCACCCTCGCCGTACTCCTGCACCGCGTTGTCGTGGGCCTTGATCCACGTGCGCTGCGCCTTGGCGGGCGAGCGCCGCAGGGTGTCGGGCAGTTCCTTGGCTCCAGGCATGCCCGCCTTCTACCCGGCTCCCGGCCCGACAAGACCCTGCGACAAGACCTGGGCCAGCCGCTCCGGCTCCTCCACCGTGACCGTCAGCCCCGGGTGGTGCACGAACCCGCCCGGCAGCACGCCCGACACCGGCTGGCGGAACCGGATGCACACGCCCCGCCGAGTGGACGTGGCGAAGGTCAGGCCCCGGTCCCGCAACGACAGCCGGGGCGGCCCCGCCACCTTCACGAACGAGTAGGGCCCGGTGACCTCGGCGCCCGCCACGTTGTCGAGCGGTGTGCGCAGCACCCACGGCCCGAAGCGCACCCGCAGGTCGCCGTCGGCCACGTCGAGCCCGGTGGTCCACGGCGTCACCCCGAGCGGGGCGGCCAGCACCGCGACCCGGGGCTCGAACGAGAAGCGGAAGTGCTGGGGGCCGACCTGGCGGGGGCGCTCCGCAGTCTGCGCCCGGGGCCGGGGCCGAGGCCGGGGGCGGGGGCGGGGGCGGGGCGGCGGGCCCGCGGGCTTGTCCTGCTCCTGGCCCGGGTGGTGGCCGGGCAGGTTGTCCTCGGGGACGGGGCCGACCGGCGGGGTGGCGTCGACCCGGGCGGGCGGGCGGGTCTTGACCGAGGCGGGGTCGGTCGAGCCCCGTCCGCTGCGGGCCAGTTCGGGCTGCTGGGGCCTGCTCACGGCGTCACCGTGAAGCGCAGGATGGCGGCCACCCCGTCGGGCACGGCGTGGCTGGGCACGATGCGCACCGCCGCGCCGGTGCCGAAGGCGGCCCGGATGCACACGTCCACCAGGCGGCCCTCCTGCGGACCGTCCACGCCCATGGCCTTCACCGTGGCCGTGTCCAGGCCCACCGCGTTGGGCAGGTCTCCGAACCAGGCCGTGCGGGCGTCGTCGGGGTCGTCGGCGATCAACAGCACGTCGACCTGCGCCGCGGCCAGCGCCTCCAGCGTGCGAGCAGGCCCGTCCGAGGCCCGGTCGCCCTGGCCCCGCTCCTCTTTGTACTTGCGCAGGAGCGCCACCGTGTCGGCCGCCACCACCGTGGCCACGGCCCGCACGGCATCGTCCTCCGGGTCGTCGACCTCCTGGCACACGGACAGCACCCGCTCGGGCAGGTGGCCGCGCAGCTTCTCCAGGGCCCGTACGTCGCCGGTCACCAGCACCAGCCGGGCGCCCACCTCGTCGAACAGCTCGGCGACCCGGTCGGCTACCTGCTTGGCGTTCTCGTCCCACTGCTTCTCGGCCCGGGCCTGATAGCGGCGCTGGGACCAGCCGCCCGGCTTCGACTTGCGCAGGCCGGGGTCGTGCGGGTCGCCCGGGCGGGCCTCCTCGACCACCACGTCCGACGCCGCCCCGTCGCCCCGGGCCACGGCCACAATGTCGGCGCCCGAGCGGTCGGCCAGCACCAGGATGTAGGGCACGCCGGCCTGGGCCCACTCGATCAGCGGACCCACCGAGGGCAGCGGCGCCACCCGCCACAGGTGGTCGCGGGCGGGCGGGTCGGGCTGGCTGCGCCGCAGGAGGATGCCGGCCGCATTGGCGACGACGGCGAGGGTCTGCCCGTCGAGGTGGGCGTCGGCCACGAGCGGGTCGACCGCCTCCAGCACCGAGTCGGGGGCACCCGCGTCGGCCAGCTCCCGGCGGGCGTTCTTCCAGATGGCCTCCGACCGCTGGGCCGCGTTCTCGACCTCGGCGGGCGTGTGCAGGTACAGCGAGACGAACGGACCCGGCTGCTCGAACAGCCGGGCCAGCTCAGGCAGGTCGGCGGGCGAGAGCCCGCCACGGGGGGTGGGGCCGGACGATTCCATGACAGGCGTTCTTCCCGCAGTCGTCCGGCCCCAACACCCCTTTACTGCTGTTGTTCGACGGCCTCGGCCAACTCGTCCTTGGACATGGTCGAGCGGCCCTCGATGCCGATCTCCTTGGCCTCGGCGTACAGCTCGTCGCGGGTGCGCTTCCCGCCGGACTCGGCCGAGCCCTCCGCCCGCATGCGCATGGCCGCCTGCTCGAGCTCCTCGCCGAACTGCTGGAGCCGGGCCTCGTCCACGGTCTCGCGCAGCTTGGGGAAGACCTCGGTCTCCTCCTCCTCGACGTGGTGCTTGATGCCCTGCTCCAACATCTCGAGGACCTGCTCCCAGCCCTCGCTGCCCGCCTTGTCGACGAGCTTCTGGAGCCCCTCCTTGCCTTCTTTGTGCTCCTCCTCGGCCTCGTCCATCATCTCGCCGCCGTCGGGCACCTCGCTGCGGATGAACGGATAGAGGATGTCCTCCTCGATCCGCATGTGGATCTGGAGCTCCAGGGCCAGCGTGTCCAGCAGCTCCTGGTTCTCGCCGCCCGTGTCCTTGAGCTGCTCGAAGAGCTGCTCGGCCTCGCGGTGCTGCTGGGTAAGAACCTCGATCGCGTCCTTCGGCATTTCCCCTCCTTGTTGCGTCGTGCCAAGGGGGTACCCGCCTTCAGGCAGGAGAAACATCGGGCCAGATGCGGCCCGTGGACCGCGCGTTCCGGAGGGTGCGGCTCGGCGTCGTCGCGCTGTCGTGCCTGCTCGTGGTTGGCGCACGACGGCAGCCTGGAACACGTCG
>DASYMT010000416.1:0-3160 GCA_036008925.1 Acidimicrobiales bacterium
AGGTGCCCCAGGAGGCGTTCATCAGCGCGCTGCGCCTAGAGGAGTAGCCGTGGGCCGGACCCCCCGATTGGGGGGAATCGCGGCATTTGTGCAGCTTTTCCCAAGCGGGCCTGGTAACTAAGGCGGCTGCTGCATCCGCTCACTTGGGAGGGAAACACCATGCGCAAGCCCATCGGCGGCCTTCTCGCCGCCCTCACCATGCTGCTGCTCCTGGCACCGGCCG
This sequence comes from Acidimicrobiales bacterium, assembly GCA_036008925.1. Lineage (GTDB taxonomy): Bacteria > Actinomycetota > Acidimicrobiia > Acidimicrobiales > JAUTXP01 > DASYMT01. Next base: position 224 of record DASYMT010000416.1, read on the forward strand.
CACCGCCGGCCCGGGCGCTGGCCCACGACCCGATCCTCTTCGTCCACGGCTGGAACAGCAACTCTTCCACCTGGACCACGATGATCAACCGCTTCACGGCCGACGGCTGGACCGCGGCCGAGCTCAACAACTGGAGCTACGACTACAGCCAGTCGAACGCCACCACCGCCCAGCAGCTCTCCGACAAGGTGAACGCCATCCTGGCCGCCACGGGCGCGGCCAAGGTCGACATCATCAGCCACTCCATGGGCGGGCTGTCCAGCCGCTACTACACGAAGAACCTGGGCGGCGGGGCCAAGGTCGACGACTGGGTCTCCCTCGGCGGCCCCAACCACGGCACCGACACGGCCAACTTCTGCTTCTCCACCGCGTGCACGGAGATGCGGATCAACTCGGCCTTCCTCAACGCGCTGAACACCGGCGACGAGACGCCGGGCGCCCCGCACTACGGCACGTACTGGTCGGCCTGCGATTCGGTCATCAACCCGGACTCCAGCGTGTCGCTGGTCGGCGCCACCAACACGAACACCGCGTGCATCTCGCACAGCGCCCTCCACGAGGACGCCGCCGTGTACGCGCTCGTCCGCGAGTTCGTCCGCTAGCGGCGCGGGGTACGACCCGGCTATGAATCTCGGACTGCTGTTGCTCCGACTGGTCGTGGGCCTGGCCATGGCCTCCCACGGCGCCCAGAAGCTCTTCGGCTGGTTCGGCGGGCACGGCGTGTCCGGCACCGGCGCCTTCTTCGAGAGCCAACTGGGCTTCAAGCCGGGTCGTACCCACGCCACCATGGCGGGCCTCACCGAGTTCGGCGCGGGCCTGGCCCTCGCCCTCGGGCTGCTCACGCCGTTGGCCGCGGCGGGCATCGTGGGCATCATGCTGGTGGCGGTCGTGACCGTTCACGTGAAGAACGGCTTCTTCGCAGGCGAGGGGGGCTACGAGTACAACCTCGTGCTGGCCACGGCGGCCGCCTCGCTGGCCTTCACCGGACCGGGCCGCTTCTCCATCGACCACGCCCTCGGGTGGGACCTGAGCGGCGTGGTGTGGGGCTGCGTCTCGGTGCTCTTCGGGGCCGTGGTCGGGGCCTGCGTGCTGGCGGGCCGGGGCCGGCTCCAGGAGGCCGACGACGCCACCCTCGCAGGCGGCCGGGAGGTCGGCTTGGAGCGTTCGCAGGAGCGGGCCCCCACCGACACCGAGGTGTGACACACCGGTTTTGAGACAGAGAGGTGTCAGGCGGGGCCGCGTCGAACGAGCAGGCGGCATCCGTCTCCCGACGGGTGCACGAGCATGGGGGATCACATGAAGCGACTCGTTGCCCTGGCCGGCGGCGCCGCCCTGGCCGCCTCCTTCCTACTGGCCCCGTCCGCCCCGGCCGCGCCGGGCACGCCCGAGGGCTGCATCCTCAGCAATCCCGGGCCGGGGGCCTTTCCCAGCCCGGGCCAGAACGTGGGCGGCACGTCGTGCACCTACTCGCCCACGGTGACCGGCACCTGGGGCGGGGTGGGCGACTTCACCGTCACGGTGTGGCAGGACGACACCATGAAGGTGCAGCTCTACAGCGTCCACAACACCGCGGGCCCGGCTCAGAGCAGCGACGCCCAGGCCATCCCGGCCGGGTCGTTCGTGGTGGCCTCGGTCAACGCCGCAGGCAGCGGGCTGGCCGTGGGGAACGCGACCGGCGCTTAGCCCACGGCCTGGTCGCTCCTGCGGCGCAGCCGGGGCGGCTGATCGGGCACCGGCTCGTCTCGCAGCCGGGACAGCCCTTCGAGCAGGTCCAGGGCCTCGGGCGGCAGGCCCTGGACCATGCCCACCAGCGAGTGGCTGGCCTCGGCCACATGCAGCTCGATGAGCTGGAACAGGTCGTTGCGCCGCTCGGCCGAGATGGCGTCCCACTCGGTGCGCAGCAGCTCGGCCGCGCCGCCGATGACCGCCATGGTGTTGAGCAGGCCATGGGCGACGATGCCTGCGGTGTTGTCGATGAGCACCTCAGCCTCGGGATCACGTGTCGTTTTGTTGGAAACGTCCACGATTGCACGTTCCTACGGCCAAGCCGCGGACGCAAGCGTAAAGTCGCCGTGTGGCCTCTGACGGCTCACTCGCCGCTCGTGTGCAGACCCGGACCGACGCCCTGGCCCGCACCATGCTCACGGCCTTCGTCGAGCAGATTCCCATGTACGGACACCTCCCCCAGGAGCAGCTCGAAGGGGAGATCCTCGACATCCTCCGCCACAACCTGCGCATCTTCTTCGCCTTCCTGGACGAGGGCCGCGAGCCCACGGAGGAGGACCTGGCCGCCATCCGGGCCAGCGCGGCCCGCCGGGCCGAGGAGCGCATCCCCCTGGAGGCCGTGCTCACCGCCTACCACCTGGGCGCGCTGATCGGCTGGGGCGCGCTGCGCCAGGAGGCCAGGCCCAACGAGGCCGACGCGGTGCTCGACATCGCCGAGCGCGTCCTGCTCTACACCCAGGCGGTCACGTCGGCCGTGGCCGAGGCCTACGTGGAGGAGCGCCAGGCCATCTACGGCGAAGAGCGCGACGCCCGGCGGGCGCTGGCCGAGGCGCTGCTGGCGGGCGCGTCGGTGAAGGGCATGGCCGACCGGGCGGGCCACGACCCGGCCCCCGCCTACGCGGTGCTGGCCCTCGCCATCGGCACCAGCCCGGACGAGAAGGACGAAGGCGTGGAGGGCGCGGTGGCGGCCCGGCGCAAGCTGCGGCGGCTGGAGAGCGAGCTGGAGGCCCAGAGCGGCGGGCAGGCCCTGCCCATGCTGAGTCCGGCGGGCGGCATCGTGCTGCTGCCCGCCCCGGTCGACGACCACCAGCGCGTCCTGGCCGACATGCCCAAGCTGGTCGACTCGCTGGCCGCCGCGGCCGGGGCCGAGGTGCTGGCGGGCGTGGCCTGGCGGGAGGCCGACCACGTGGCCAACGGCGCCGACGAGGCGCG
>DASYMT010000417.1:0-5995 GCA_036008925.1 Acidimicrobiales bacterium
GCTACTACGAAGCCGAACGGCGCAAGGAGGTCGTCAACAGCGGCCTGCGCCTGATCGACGGGGGCCCGGACGAGGCGGTCGAGGTCGACCGCCGCGACGAGGTGGTCCGGGCCCTCGGCCACCTTCCTCCGCTGCACCGGCAGGTGCTCGTGCTGAAGTACCTGGACGAGCGCTCGGTGGAGGACATCGCGGCCGAGCTGGGCCGCAGCCGGGTGCAGGTCCAGTCGCTCCTGCAACGGGCCAGGACCGGGCTGCGCAAGACGTTGGAGGCAGGGCAGTGAGCGGGCCGGACGAGCTGCTTGGCGACCTGCGCGGGGCCGACGGGCCGCGGGCCATGCCCGCCGGGCTCCGGTCGCGTCTGGAGGAGGCGCTGCTGGCGGGCGCGTCGCTGCCGGAGGAGGCCAGGGACCGACTGGCCGAGCGGCTCAAGGACCCCACTGCCGCCGTACTGGCGGGGGTCGACGGGCCCAGGCCCATGCCCGCCTCGCTGCGCAGCGGGGTCGAGTGGTCGCTGCGGCGCACGCACGTGGTGGACCGCACGCCCCGCGACCGGTCCTGGCTGGCGGCCGCCGCCTGCCTCCTGCTCGTGGCGGCCAGCGTGGTCGTGCTGAACACCCGCCAGCCCCGCCAGCCCCACGAGGAGTCGGCCGCGGGCGTCCTCGGCCGCCCGGTGTTCGTGGAGACGCGGCCCGAGCCGCTCGCAGTCGGGGACCAGGCGGGGACCGGGGCCGGAACCGGGGCGCAAGCGAGCGCGGCAACGGCGCCGTTGGCGGGCGTGGTGCCTCCCGACGCGGCCGTCTCCGGCAATGCCGGGGGCGGCGGGGGCGGCGGGGCCTTCCCCACTTCCTACGACCCGCCGCCGTTCGCCCTCACGTCCCAGACGGTGGTGCGGCCCGACCTCACCAAGCGCACCGGGCCGCCCCCGCCCGTGCGCATCACCGCCTTCTCCGGCGACCCGGCCGAGCAGGCGGGCTTCGACCTCTACGTCGACCTGCTCAACAGGCGCGGCGGCGCGGGCGGCCGCCAGTTCACCAAGGTGCCGAGCAGCAGCACGGCCGACGTGACCGTGAACCTCACCGCCACGCCGTTCGCCAGCAGGCCGACCCGGCCTGCCTTCGACACGCTCTTGACCCCCGAGGCGTCGTTGCGCGGCACCGTCTTCAACTTCGCGGGCGCGCCCGAGCACCAGGCCCACCTCATCGCCGACGCCGTGTTCCCCGAGTCGACGAGCGCCCGGGCCGTCGTCTACCGCGAGCCCAGCGGGCCGCTGGCCGACGTTGTGCCCCAGGCCATCCAGGCCGTGCTCGACGATCGCAACGTGACGGCCGTCGTGGTCACGCTGGAGGACGGGAGGCCGGTGGTGCCCGTGCCCGCCGACGCGGTGTTCCTGAGCGTGACCGGCGAGCACGCGGTGATAGTGACCGAGGCCTACAAGGGCGGTCCGCAGCCCGCCCTGGGCTTTAACGGCATCGGCACCATCGCCGATCGGAACGTGTTGTGGCGGCTGCCCTCTGACATCCGCTACATCTCGCCCTACTCGCTGCCCGACACAGACGAGGCCGACTACGTCATCGGGCACACCAACCAGGCGCTCAGCGCCCGCCTCATCCACGGCTGGGTGGCGGCCAAGACCCTGGCCGTGGCCGTGTGGCTGGAGGACCCCCGCACGCCTGCCGCCTTCAAGACCGCGCTGGAGCACATGGAGGGCTACGCCAACGGGTTCGCCCCTGCCTTCACCTTCCGGCCCGGCACCCACTCGGTGAAGCCGGACGGCGTGCTCTTCGTGGGCCACGACCAGCAGGGCTCGTTCCTGACCGACGCCTTCCCCGGCCCCTGACCCACTCTGGAGGACATAGCCCGCGAAAACGGCGCGCCCTGTCCTCCAGACAGCGGAAAGGGGCAGCCGGTCAGGTGTCCTGGATGCCCTGCAACAGGCTGAGCAGGTCGTCGGCGTGCTCCTCCTCCACCGCCAGGATCTCCTCCATCAGCCGCCGGGTGGTGGGGTCCTTGTCCCCCAGCCAGCGGGCGATCTCCTGGTACGAGGAGATCGCCACCCGCTCGGCCACCAGGTCCTCCTTCACCATGTCGAGCAGGCTCTTGCCCTCGCTGTACTCGGCGTGCGACCGCGACGTGAGCGTCGTCGGGTTGAAGTCCGGGTCGCCCTGCAACTGCGTGATGCGCGCCGCGATCTGGTCGGCGTGGCCCAGCTCCTGGGTGGCGTGCTCCAAGAACTCGGCCGCCACCGGGCCCGCGTGCAGCCCCTCGGCCGTGAAGTAGTGCCGCTTGTAGCGCAGGTAGCACACGATCTCGGTGGCCAGCGCCTCGTTGAGGACGTCGATCACCCGCTTGCGGTCGGCGCCGTAGGCCTCGGTGACCGGACCCTCCTCCATGTGCTCCCGGGCCCGTCGGCGCAGCGTCTCGACATCGGTGAGGAAATCGCTCATGTCGCCCTTCCTACCCCGCGACTACGGTGCGGCAAAGCCAACCGGGGAGCCCACGAGGGCTGAGAGGGGCCAAGCCGCAAGGCCGCCCGACCCGTCGAACCTGCTCCGGGTCATGCCGGCGAAGGGAGAACAGCAATGGCGGCCGAGCCCACCGAGTTCACCACCAAAGGCGCCAGCGCCGCGAGCGCCACGAACGCCGCCGAGGTCCCCCGCACCCTGGCCGAGGCGCCCCCGCCCCGCCTCCTGTCCACCTGGGACCAGACCGCCCTGTGGGGCAACCTCGGCATCTCGCTGCTGCTGCTGGTCAGCGCCACCTTCGTCCTGGCCCCCGACCCAGGCCTGCCGCCCCTCTCCCTGGCCGCCGCCTTCGCCGCCATCGCGGTGGGCAGCCTCATCGGCAACGCCCTCCTGGGCCTGGCCGCGGTGCCGGGGGCCGAGACGGGCGCCCCCGCCATGGTCCTGCTCCGGGGGATGCTGGGCTGGCACGGCTCGTGGCTGCCCACCGCCTGCAACATCGTGCAGAACATCGGCTGGGCCACCTTCGAGGTGGTCATCATCGCCGAGGCCGCGGCCCGCCTCACCCGACCCGGCCTGCGCCCCCTCTTCATCGTCGCCGCGGGCGTGATCGCCACGCTCATGGCCGTGCGCCCCCTCGGCGTGGTGCGGGGCGTGCTCAAGAAGGTGGCGGTGTGGGCCGTGCTGGCGTCGACCGGCTATCTCCTCGTCCGAGTGCTGACCATGCCGCTGCCCTCGTTCACCGACGGGAGTTGGGCGGGCTTCTGGAAGGGCACCGACATCGTCATCGCCCTCCCCGCCTCGTGGATCCCGCTCGCCGCCGACTACAGCCGCCACTCCCGCACCAACCGGGGCGCGTTCCTCGGCGCCTTCCTCGGCTACGGCGCGGCCCAGCTCGCCTTCTTCGGACTCGGCGTGCTGGCCTATGCGTCCTTCGCACTGCGGGCCGCCCCGGGCGAGCAGGTCGACGTCATCACCTCGCTGCTGGCCGTCCCGGTGGGCGGCGTGGCCCTGCTCATCTTGGTGTTCGACGAGCTCGACGAGGTGTTCGCCAACATCTACTCCACCGTGGTGTCGGCCCAGAACGTGCGGCCCCGGCTCGACCGCCGGGCCGGGGTCCTGGTGGTCGGCGGGCTGGCCACCGTCCTCGCCCTGGCCTTCGACATCAAGAGCTACGAGAACTTCCTCTTCCTCCTCGGCTCGGTGTTCGTGCCCCTCTTCGGCACCTTCGCGGTCGACTACTACGTGCTGCGCCGGCGCCAGTGGGACACCTCGGAGCGGGCAGGCGCCCGCTGGGAGATGCTCGTCCCCTGGGTGGCGGGCTTCGCCGCCTACCAGTTGGTGAACCCCGGCACCATCGGCTGGTGGGCCCGGCTCTGGGACTTCGGGCCGACCCCGCCGACGTGGGCCAGCGCCTCGCTGTTGTCCCTCGGCGTGTCGGCCGGCACAGCTCTCATCGTGGGGCAGCTCCGCCGGGTTTGACCACCCAGCGCGCGGGCACAACCCGCAGCAATGGCCGGTCGTGCTGACAACATCGCCCTCGCGCCCCGACCGGCCCGCCGTCGGCTCGGCCTGCGTCGCGTCTCACGCCGCCGTCTCCTTCAAGCTGCGGCCGCGGCCCTGCTGGTCCTGCTCCTCATCGCCGTGGTGCCGCCCTTCCGCCGGGCCGCGGCGCTGGCCCTCAGCAAGGTCGTCCTCACCCTCGCCTCGCCCCTCGCCCCCGGCATCGGCAACTTCAAGGAGCTGCCCGAGGCCAGCCACATCCTGGCCACCGACGGCTCCGAGCTGACCCGCCTGGACGGGGCCCAGCGGCGGGAGCCCGTGGCCCTCAAGAGTCTCCCGCCGCAGGTCCCCCACGCGGTGCTGGCGGCCGAGGACGCCAACTTCTACGGACACGGGGGCGTGGACCCCACCGCCGTGCTGCGGGCCGTGGTGCGCAACGCCAAGGGCAAGACCCAGGGCGGCAGCACGATCACGCAGCAGTTGGCCAAGATCAACTACACGAACTCCGAGCGGACCGTGTTCCGCAAGCTGCGGGAGGTCCAGTACGCGGTCCGGCTGGAGAAGAAGTACTCCAAGGACGCGCTGCTGGAGCGGTACCTCAACCAGGTCTACTTCGGCGACGGGGCCTACGGCATCGCCGCCGCGGCGGAGACGTTCTTCGGTGTCGGCCCCGAGCAGCTCACCCCGGCCCAGGCGGCCATGCTGGCGGGCAAGATCAAGTCGCCCGAGGGCCTCGACCCCCGCCGCGACCCCGGCCCGGTCCAGGCCCGTCGGGACCAGGTGCTGCGCAACATGCGCAAGCACGGGTGGCTGACCTCCGAGCAGATGGACCAGGCCGCGGCCGAGCCCACGGCCGTCACCCCCGAGCCGCCCGCCCAGGCGGCCACGGCCAAGGCCCCGCACTTCGTGGAGTTCGTGAAGCGGGAGGCGGCCCGCATCGACGCACTGGGCGGCTCGCCCGAGTCCCGGGGCCATCAACTGTTCAGCGGCGGCTACACCATCGAGACCACCCTCGACGGGCCCAAGTACGACGCGGCGGTGAAGGCCGTGCAGGGCGGCCTTCCCGGCCCGGCCGACCCGGCCACCGCCATGGTGTCGGTGCAGCCGGGCGACGGGGCCATCCGCATGCTGTTCGGCGGCCTGAACTTCGACCGCAAGTTCGACGTGGCCAGCCAGGGCAGGCGCCAGCCCGGCTCGTCGTTCAAGCCCTACGTCTATCTGGCCGCGGTGCGCGACGGCATCAGCCCCCGCACGCAACTGTCGGCCGACTCGCCCCAGACCCTCACCTACAAGGGCAGCCGCTTCACGGTGAACAACTACGAAGGCGAGGGCCACGGCAAGTCCGACATCGACAACGCCATGACCCACTCGATCAACGTGGTGTTCTCGCAGTTGGCCCTGGCCACCGGCCTGGAGAACGTGGTGACCACGGCCGAGGGCGCGGGCATCCCCGCCGACGTGATCGGCCGGGACAAGAACCGGCCCGCCATCGCCTTGGGCGGCCTGACCAAGGGCCTCACCCCGCTGGAGCAGGCTGCGGGCTACGCCACCTTCGCGGCCAAGGGCGTGTACGCCGAGCCCTACTCGATCGTGCGCATCAAGGACCGCAGCGGCCACGTCGTCTACACCCACGAGGTCAAGACCAGGCAGGCGTTCGGGGCCAAGGAGGTGGGCGTCCTCAACGCCGCTCTGATGAGTGTGGTGGAGCGGGGGACGGGCCGGGCCGCGGCCATCGGGCGGCCGGTGGCGGGCAAGACCGGCACCACCCAGAACTATGGCGACGCATGGTTCGTGGGCTTCGTGCCGCAACTCGCCACCGCCGTGTGGGTGGGCTACCCCGACCGGCTCACGCCCATGACCAATGTGCACGGCATCAAGGTGGCGGGCGGCACCTTCCCGGCCCGCATGTTCTCCTCCTACATGCAGCAGGCCCTGGCCGACACGCCCATCCGCGACATCGAGACGGCCACGCCGGAGTCGCTCTCGCTGCAACTCCTCGACCGGGCCCCGCCCGTGGTGCTGGACTCGACGAC
>DASYMT010000418.1:0-2274 GCA_036008925.1 Acidimicrobiales bacterium
GCGGTGATGGCCCTGGCCGACACGCTCGGCGCGGTGTGCGCCTTCCTCAACCTGCCCGAGGGCGCGGGCACGTCGACCATCGAGTCGAAGACCAACTTCTTCCGGGCCTGCCGGGGCGGGCAGGTCACGGCCACGTCCCGCCCGCTGCACGTGGGCCGCACCACCATCGTCGTGCAGACCGACGTCCTCGACGACGCGGGCAAGCGGGTGGCCCAGGTCACCCAGACCCAGGCGGTCCTCCAGCCCAGGTGACGACGACGGAGGCGTGCACCGTCCCGTCCTCCCCGCACAGCCACAGCCGCCCCCCCTCGGCCATGCCCAGCGACACCGCCTGCCCAGGGGTGACCGGCACCCGGTACTCGATCTCGGCCCGGTCGGGCGGCCGGGTCCCGAACACCTCCTCCACCGGCTCCCAGTACACGGCGTTGTTCATGTGGTCGAGCACGTCGTGGTCCACCGCCCGCAGCGGCCACGGCCGCCACTCCACGCCGCCCCCGGGCGGGTCCTCGTGCTCGAGCCGGCCCCGCACCTTGCGCCCGCCTGCGGCCTCGGCCCACACCTCGTGGAACTGCTCGGGCAGCCGGGCGGGCAGCAGCGTGCGGGCATCCACGTACACCCACAGGGCCACCGCCGTCACCACGCCGTGCGGGCCCGACAGCGTGGTCGTGCGCTCGGCCCACCGGGGCCCTACGCCGCTGCACCACGTGGTCAGCTCCACCCAGTCGTGCAGCCGGGGCCACCCGCCGCCGCGTCTGTCCACGTTTCCGCCGCCGCCCGCGTCGACCGACACCTTGCGCACCACCCACGGCTCGGTGGGCGGCCTGCCCGCGTCCACGCTGTCGTCGTTGGCCACGTCCTGGAGGTAGCGGGCCAGGGCGTCGAGCCGCAGCCTGCCCTTCGGGTCGACGTCGCCGAGCCGCACCTTGCGCCCGTTGGCGAAGCGCCGGCCTGCCGTGGTCACCAGCCCGGCGCGGCCAGCGCCAACTGCCGGGACTGGGCCAGCAGGACCCCGTCGGACGACCACACCTCGCCCTCTTCGTCCATGAACCCGTGGGCGGCCAGGCGGGTGCGGAAGACGCACAGCCACGGGCCCTCGTCGCCCGGCTGGAGGGGCGAGCGGAAGTGGACGGTGAGGTCGACGGTGGGCGCCATGAACGGCGCGGCCTGCGTGGCGAAGAGCACGGGCATCCAGGCGTCGGTGAGCATGGCCAGCAGCGGGTAGTCGATGGCCCCGGGCTCCTTCAGCGACAGCCACACCGCGGCGTGGGCCCGGTCCGCGCCGCTGAACGGCGGATGCCCGTCGGCCAGCCAGGCGTGGAAGTTGGCTGCGAACGGGGGCGCCAGGTCGGGGTAGACGACCGGGTCCAGGTCGACGGGCCGGGGCACGGCGGGGGCGGCGATGTCGGCGTAGTCGACCGTGGGACGGTCGGGCGAGAAGGCGGCGAGGGCCAGTGCCACCGGCGTGTCGTCCACCGTCATGCGGGCCGAGGCGGTGGTCAGCGACCGGCCCGACCGCTCGATGCGGGCCGCGATCTCGCCCGTCCCCTCGAAGGCGGCCGGGTAGTGGACGGTCAGCGACCGCGGCGTGCGGCCCGGGTCGCCCACCTCGGCCAGCAGCGCCCGCAGCATGACGCCGGCCACGTAGCCGCCGTTGCCGCCCCGGCGCACGAACCAGGCCGGGTCGGCCTGGGCCTGATAGCGCCCGGGCCCGAGCGGCGTCACCGCGCTGGCCGTCTCGAAGGCGCTCACCCCTTCAACCTAGATTGGCCGCGATGAAGGCGACCATGCTCCTCTGCGACGCCGCCCAGGTGGCCGACGGCAAGCTCTACATCCTCGGCGGCGGGTGGAGCGTGACCGGCCCGGCCCCGGCGCCGTCGGCCATCGCGGTCAAGATCGAGATCGACTGGCACGAGGCGGTGACCGCCCATCACTGGGAGATGTGGCTGGAGGACGCCGACGGCCAGTCCGTCAGCATCGACACGCCGGAAGGCCCGCAGCTCGTCGAGATCCGGGGCGACTTCGAAGTAGGCAGGCCCGAGGGCATCCCCGAGGGCAGCCCCATCGACCTGCCGCTGGCCGTGAACCTCGGCCCCATCCCGCTCCAGCCCGCCAGCCGCTACACGTGGAAGCTGAGCATCGACGGGACGCAGGACACGGCCTGGGCCCTGGGCTTCACCACCCGCCCGCCCGCCCCCGCCTGACCACCCCTTCACCTCGCGTTTCCACAGGCACTGTCCCTGTGGAAACGCGAGATGGTCAGCCGCGGTGGACGTA
>DASYMT010000419.1:0-5170 GCA_036008925.1 Acidimicrobiales bacterium
GAGTCGAGCCGGGCCAAGCGGGTGCGCGTCACCGGCCTGGCGCCCGACGAGGCCCGCCACCTGCTGGAGGACGCAGTGGCCGCCGGGAATGCCCCGCCGGGCGGGGGCGTTCGGCGGTCCACCCGCTAGGGATACCGCCGATTTCACGCCTGCACGTGGTACGGTCCGGCACCCTTCCGACCCCGGGAGCGAACCCAGATGCCGAGAGCTACGAAGGCCACCACTGCCGCCAAGGCCACAAAAGCGGCAAAGCCCGCGGCCACGTCGCCGAAGGCGGCCCCCGCTTCCGTCAAGAAACCGGTCAAGAAACCCGCCAACAAGCCCGTCAAGACGCCGGCCAAGAAGTCGGCCAAGAAGACAGCACCCGCCAAGAAGTCGACCGTCGTCAAGGCCGTCCCGGCCAAGAGGACCGCCCCGACCGCCAAAGCGGCAAAGGCCACGCCCAAGAAGGCGCCCGCCAAGCAGCCGGTGGCTAAGCAGCCGGTTGTCAAGAAGGCGGCACCGGGTAGGGCCTCGGCTCCGGCCCGGGCGACGGCCAAGAAGGCCACGGCCAAGGCGGCCAAGAGCACCAAGAGCACGAAGGCTGCGCCCGTCAAGGCGACGGCCAAGAAGGCCCCGGCCAAGGCCGCGGCCCCGACGAAGAACACGCCAACCGCCCCGGCCACAACCAAGGCGGTGAAGAAGGAGGCGCCGGCCACCGTGGCGGCAACCAAGAAGAAGGCACCCGTGCTCGACAAGTTCATGCTGGAGCAGCAACAGCTCCTGTATGCCGAGCGCCGCGAGTACGAGCACCAGGCCCAGGCCCTCAAGGCCGAGGCCGACTCCCTGGCCCAGGAGATGGAGCCGGGGGACATCCAGTTCGACGAGGAGTCGGGCGAGGGCGGGACGATGAACATCGACCGTGAGCGCGACCTGGCCCTGTCGGCCCAGGCCCGGGCCGCGGTGGACGAGATCGACCACGCCCTGGCCAAGATCGACGCAGGCACCTACGGGAACTGCGAGCGCTGCGGCCAGCCCATCCCCAAGGCCCGCCTCAAGGCCCTCCCGTACGCCCGGCTGTGCGTCGCGTGCAAGAGCGGGGGACTGTCCCGGCGCTGACGGTCACCACCCGCCGGCTCCTGCTGGCGGCAGCAGTCGCGGCTGTGGTGGTGGTCGTCGACCAGTGGACCAAGACCCTCGCCCTCCACGGGTTGGCCGACGGGCCCGTCCACCTCTTCTGGACCCTTCGCCTCAACCTCTCGTTCAACTCGGGGGCGGCGTTCGGCCTGGGCCGGGGCGTGGGCCCGATCGTCCTCGTCCTCGGCGTGGTCATGCTCGTGCTGCTGCTCGGCCTGGGCAGGCTGGCCATGTCCCGCACCCTGGCCGCGCTCGCCCTCGGCCTGCTGGTCGGCGGGGCCGCGGGCAACCTGGCCGACCGCCTGTTCCGCGACAACGGCGGCGCGGTTATCGATTTCATCGACTTCCAGTGGTGGCCCATCTTCAACGCGGCCGACATCGCCATCACCTTCGGCGCGGGCCTGCTGGTGCTGGCCGGCCGCGACCACCGGCCTCGTCCATGAGGGAGATCGTCCCCGCCGCGCTGGCGGGCGAACGGGTCGACCGGGCCGTCGCCCTCATCACCGGCCTGCCCCGCTCCCTGGTGGCCGAATTGGTCGAGGCGGGCGGCGTGCGCCTGGCGGGCCGGGCCGTCACCAGCCGCAGCCGCCGGGTGCAGGAGGGCGAGGTGCTCGAGGTCGACGTGCCCGAGCGGGTCGACGTCGTGGCCGAGCCGGAAGCGTCGGTCGACGTGCCCGTGGTGTACGCCGACGACGACGTGGTCGTGGTCGACAAGCCGCCCGGCCTGGTCGTCCACCCCGGGTCCGGCAACCCCACGGGCACGCTGGTCAACGGCCTGCTGGCCCGCTTCCCCGACATGGCCGGCGTGGGCCCCGACCCCGAGCGGCCCGGCGTGGTCCACCGGCTGGACAAGGGCACGTCGGGGCTGATCGTGGTGGCCCGCAGCCAACGGGCCTACGACTCGCTGGTCGGCCAGCTCAAGCGCCGGGACGTGGAGCGCCGCTACACCGCGCTGGCGGCCGGGGCCATCGAGTCGCCCGGCGGGCTGATCGACGCGCCCATCGGACGGGCCGAGGCCGACCCCACCCGCATGACCGTGTCGGCCCGGGGCCGGGCCGCCCGCACCCGCTACGAGGTGCAGGCCCGGTACACGCTGCCCATCGACTCGACGCTGGTCGAGTGCAGGCTGGAGACGGGGCGCACCCATCAGATCCGGGTGCACCTGGCCGCCATCGGACACCCCGTGATCGGCGACGCCCGCTATCACGGCAACCGCTCGGGCCTGGAGTGCCCCCGGCCCTTCCTGCACGCGGCCCACCTGGCCTTCGAGCACCCGGGAACCGGGGAGCGGGTCAGTTGGTCGTCGGCCTTGCCGCCCGACTTGGATGAGGTCCGTGGCCGACTCGCCTGAGCGTGCGGTGGAGAGTGCGGAGACCGACGAGGCGCTGCGCAGGCAGGTGCTGCTGGCCCTCGGCGCGCTGGTCGTGTTCCTGCTCGCCGCGGGCATCGCCCTGGCCGTGAGCCGGTCGGGCGGCGGGGTGGAGGACGCGACGGTCGGCTCGGTGGACGACGCCCTCATCGGCACCGGCACCGGGCCGTTGGCGGGCACTGACGTGGCCACCTACTCGGCGGGCCGCCAGCGGGCGCTGGCCGAGGCCAAGGGCCGGTGGGTGGCGGTGGTGTCGCTGCGGGACTACACGACCGAGGCCGACTTCACCCGGCTGTTCGGCGGGCTGAGCCCGGAGGCCGTGCTGGTGGCCACCGAGGCGGGCGAGCCCCAGGTGGTCGCGGGCGGGCTGGGCGAGTGGGCGGCCAAGGCCCGCAGCGAGGCCGAGGAGGAGCGCACCCAGCTCCGGTCCATGGCCGACAGCACCGAGGAGAAGTCGTTCAAGGACCAGTTCCTGGCCGACATCGACCGGCTGGGCCAGTTGCTCGACCACCTCGACCCGGCCAAGCCGGTGGTGTTCGGGTTCGTGGTCACCGGGTCGGCTGCGTCGCTGCGCCAGTTGGCCGACCGGCCCGAGGTGCGGCTGGTCGACCTGGTCGGCCGGCGCGAGCCGTCGTCGCTCGATCGCCTGCGGGGCCTGCGCCCCGAGGAGACTGTGCGCGCCGCCGAGCCCCGCACCCGCCCCCTCTAAGCCGCCTCGTCGGTGTTCGGCGTCGCCTGCTGAGGCCGACCCGCCCAGTGAACCAGGGTCAGCGGAGGCGGCGCAGGGCCAGCTCGGGGCGAGGCGTGTAGGGCGCCAGCCGCACCCGGGCCCCCGCGACCACCGCCCCGTCGGGCGAGGCCACCACCGGGTCGAGCACCGCCTCGGCCACCTGGGGCACGTCCTCCACCAACGTGCTCACCCGCACGAGCAGGTCCTCCAACGCGGCGGCGTCGACCGGCGGCGCCCCCCGCCATCCGAACAGCAGCGGCGCCAGCCGGGGGGAGCGCACCAGCTCGGCCGCGTCCACGTCGGTCAGGGGCAGGATGCGCGCCGGGTTGTCGTCCACCAGCTCGCCCACCGCCCCGCCGATGCCGAAGCGGATCACCGGCCCGAACGACTGGTGCTGCACCACAGACACCGTGGTCGCCACCCCCTCGCCCGCCTCGCCCACGGCGATGCCGAAGCAGCCGAGCAGCTTGGCCGCGTCGCCTGCCTCCATCCAGCCGTCGGGCGCCCGCCAGTCGGCCAGCAGCGCGTCGACCAGCATGCGGGCGCCCACCACGTCGACGCCGTCCACCTCCGGCACCACGCCCTCGGCCCGGGCCAGCCACTCGGCCCGCTCCACCAGCCGGGCCAACGCCAGCGCGGCGGCCTCGGGGAACAGGTACGACGGCACGTCGTCCACCGGGTGGGCCACCAAGAAGTTGGCGAGCACGGGCTTGGCCGGGCTGCTGGACGCGGCCGCGGCCCGCCCCACCGCGGCGGCAACCTCGGCCGTCTGCTCGTGCAGGGGCGGGACGAACGAGGTCAGCACCGCGTCGACCTCGGCATCGGCCAGCGAAGCCGACACCGCGGCCTCGTAGTCGGCGGCCGACGCGTCGGCGGGCAGATGGCGCATCGACTGCACCACCAGCCCCGCCCCCTCCAGCGCGTCCACGGCCAGCCGCACCGGCCCGCCCGCGTTGCCGACCACGCCCACTCGGCGGCCCGCGGGCAGCGGCTGGGTCGACAGGGCCAGGGCCACGTCGAAGAGCTGCTCCAGGGTGTCGACCCGGATGACGCCCGCCTGGCGGAAGAGGGCCTCGACGGCCACTTCGGCCGTGTCCCGCCTGCCGCTCTTCACGGCCACGATGGGCTTTTGGCGGGCCACCCGCCGGGCCACCCGCGAGAACACCCGCGGGTTGCCGAACGACTCCAGATAGAGGAGCACCACGTCGGTGGCGTCGTCGGCCTCCCAGTACTGGATCATGTCGTTGCTGCTCACGTCGGCCTTGTTGCCGAAGGACACGAAGGTCGACACGCCGAGGCCCCGGCGGCCCAACTCGTCGAGGATGGCCATGCCCAGCGCGCCCGACTGGGAGGAGAAGCCCACCCGGCCAGGCCGCAGCGTGATGGGGGCGAAGGTCGCGTTCATCGATACGTCGGGCGCGGTGTTGACCACCCCCATGCAGTTGGGGCCGACCATGCGCATGCCCAGGCCCCTCGCCCGCTCGACCACGGACCGCTCCCGCACTGCGCCCTCGGGCCCCGCGTCGGAGAAGCCCGCCGACAGCACCACCAGGCCGCCCACCCCCTTGGCCCCGCACTGCTCCACCACCTCGGCCACCGACGCGGCGGGCACGGCCACCACGGCCAGGTCGACCGGGTCGGGGATGTCGAGCACGGTCGGGTAGGCCCGCACGCCCGCCACCGCGTGGGCCGAGGTGTGGACCGGGTAGACGGCGCCGGTGAAGCCGCCGTCGAGCAGCGAGCGGAGCACGGCCTGGCCGATGTTGTCGCGCTCGCGGCCCGCCCCGATCACGGCCACCGACGCAGGCGCCAGCAGCCGCTGCACCGACCGGGCCGCGGCCACCCGCTCGCGGTCGTGCATGGCCGCCACCGAAGCGTCGGTCGGCTCGATGGCGAACGACACGCGCACCACGCCCTCGGACAGCCGGCGCTCGTCGCCGAAGCCCGCGTCCCTG
>DASYMT010000420.1:0-4218 GCA_036008925.1 Acidimicrobiales bacterium
CTGAAAGCCAGTCGCGCTGAACGACTTGACGGCCCGGTGAACCACGTGTGGTTCTACTGCCACGCACGGACTCGACGTATGCGGGTGACGGGTGCGGCCGTGCGGACTATCGGTCGGGAGCGGGCGTGGTGACGGCGCCCGGCACGAGGACGCCGTCCTGCCCGTGGATCGCGGACAACCGGGCGAACTCGGCCGCCAGGAACCCGTCGAAGGACTCCCACCGGTTCAGCGGCCGGGCCGACCGGCGGCCGCACCGGCAGACCGCGCCCGTCTCGGCGTCGAGGTAGGCGAGGGAGCCGTCCTCCTCGTACCCGCCGAGGAAGAACGCACTGTCGGGGGCGCCGGCCGGCCGCTCGTGGACGTTGGGGATGTCGAGGGGGAACGGCTGGCGCGTCCCCGAGGTGCGCTCGTAGGACGTCCTGAGGCCGTCGAGGCTCAGGCTCCCGGAGAACAGGTAGAGGCCGTTGCACCGCTCGAGCAGCGCCCGGTACTCCTGCGGCACCGGCCGCGCCAGGGCCGCCTCCAGCTCCTCGACCTCGGCCGGTGACAGCGGCCGGAAGATGACGTGCAGCCAGGCCTCCGGCGCGAGGTGCCGGGCCCGGCCGACGAGCTCGGTGCCGTCGCCCTGGGCCTCGCTGCCCAGGCGGCGGTAGCCGTCCCTGATCGCACCGAGCACCGCCTCGATCGCCGGAGTCATGACGCCGCCAAACCTACATCCGCCTCGCCGGCGGGCCGGGCGCCCGGCTGCGCCAGTCGCCCCGGTGCCCGACCAGATGCGGTCGAGTTCGTCCACAAGCAGAGCGTGATTCACCGCGATCTCAAACCTGACAACGTCCTCGTTGAGCGGATCGACGGCGACCACATGCTCGTAGAGAGCTTCCCGGGTCACTTCGGGCCGATTCGCGAAGCGACCAGCGGCGAGTCCGCTGGTCACGAGCGGTGGAGCTGATGAGAATCGAACTCACGACCTCTTGCATGCCATGCAAGCGCTCTGCCAACTGAGCTACAGCCCCGAGGGACCGTCACTATAGCGGCCACTCCCTCGGCGTCTGGAGGACACGCCACGCCGTGCCACGCCTGGGCGCACGCCCTCTGCCCTCCAGGCGGGGCAACAACGGCCAAACCACAAGCGCGACTCCCGCGCAACTCGGCCACACCGGGCCCAACTCGGAGCGGCCCGCCAACCACCCCTCACTACCATCGACTCCATGGACGAGGCGTACGACCCGCAGGCGGTCGAGAAGAAGTGGCAGGCGCGGTGGCGTGACGAGGGCACCTACAACGTCGACAACGACGACCCCCGGCCCAGCTTCTACGTCCTCTCCATGTACCCCTACCCGAGCGGCCCCGCCCACATGGGCCACGTGCGGAACTACACCTTCGGCGACCTGATCGTGCGCCATCGGACCATGCAGGGCCACGCCGTGCTGAGCCCGTTCGGCTTCGACAGCTTCGGCCTGCCCGCCGAGAACGCGGCCATCAAGACCGGCGTGCACCCGCGGGTCTTCACCGAGCAGCGCATCGAGGAGCTGAAGTCGTCGGTCCAGGCCATCGGCGCCGTCTACGACTGGCGCCGGGAGGTCCGCAGCCATGAGCCGAGCTACATCAAGTGGAACCAGTACATCTTCCTGCGGATGCTGGAGGCGGGCCTGGCCTACCGCCGCAACGCGCCGGTCAACTGGTGCCCGGGCTGTCAGACGGTGCTGGCCAACGAGCAGGTCCTGGCCGACGGCACCTGCGAGCGCAGCGGCGACGTGGTCTTCAAGCGGGACCTGGAGCAGTGGTTCTTCAAGATCACCGACTACGCCGACGAGCTGCTGGCCGACCTGGACGGGCTGGAGTGGCCCGAGCGGGTCAAGACCATGCAGCGCAACTGGATCGGCCGGTCCGAGGGGGCCGAGTTCGACCTGGCCGTCGACGGCGACCCCGACACGAAGGTGAAGGTCTTCACCACCCGGCCCGACACCAGCTTCGGCATGACCTACGCGGTGCTGGCCCCCGAGCACCCCCTGGTCCCCGCCCTGACCACCCCCGACCGACAGGCCGAGGTGGCCGCCTTCGTCGAGCGGGTGGGCAAGGAGTCGGAGATCGAGCGGATGAGCAGCGAGGGGGCGCTGGAGAAGCGGGGCGTCTTCACCGGCTCGCACGTCGTGAACCCGTTCAACGGCAAGCCCGTGCCCGTGTACCTGGCCGACTACGTGCTGATGGGCTACGGCACCGGCGCCATCATGGCCGTGCCCGCCGAGGACCAGCGCGACTGGGACTTCGCCACGGCCTACGGGCTGCCCATCGTCCGCACCGTCCAGCCCCCGGAGGGCTGGGAGGGCGAGGCGTACACGGGCGACGGGCCCAAGATCAACAGCGAGTGGCTGGACGGCATCACCGACGTGCCCACGGCCAAGGCCCAGGCCATCGAGTGGCTGGAGCAGCAGGGGATCGGCGAGGGCAGGGTCAACTACCGCCTGCGCGACTGGCTGGTCTCGCGCCAGCGCTTCTGGGGCTGCCCCATCCCCGTCGTCTACTGCCCGGACCACGGCATCGTCCCCGTGCCCGAGGACCAGTTGCCGGTGCTGGCCCCCGACGACGTGGAGTTCCGCCCCACCGGCGAGTCGCCCCTGAAGTTCCACGAGGGCTTCCTGCACACCACCTGCCCGGTGTGCGGCGGGCCCGCGGTGCGCGAGTCGGACACCATGGACACGTTCGTCGACTCGTCCTGGTACTTCTTCCGCTACTGCGACCCGTGGAACGAAGACGCTCCGTTCGACCAGGCCGCGGCGGCCAAGTGGATGCCGGTCGACCAGTACATCGGCGGGATCGAGCACGCCATCCTGCACCTGTTGTACGCCCGCTTCTACACCAAGGCATTGGCCGACCTGGGCGTCGGGCCGAAGGACGTGCGGGAGCCGTTCAAGCGCCTGTTCACCCAGGGCATGATCCGGCTGGGCGGCGCCAAGATGTCCAAGTCCAAGGGCAACCTGGTGGCGCCCGAGGAGATTTTCGAGACCCAAGGGGCCGACGCGCTGCGCCTAGCCCATCTGTTCGTGTCGCCGCCGGGTGACGACGTGGACTGGGAGGCCTTCGGCATCGAGGGCTGCTTCCGCTTCCTGAAGCGGGTGTGGCGGCTGTCGCTGGGCGAGACGGTCGAGAACCCGGACGTGGACAAGGCGGCCCACGCCCTGATCGTCAGGGTTTCTGACGAATTCGACCGTTGGTCCTACAACACGGCGGTGGCCAGCCTGATGGAGTTCGTGAACCTGCTCAACAAACAGGGCGCCACCGCCTTCGCCGTCGACACGCTGCTGCTGCTGCTGGCCCCCATGACGCCGCACATCGCGGGGGAGCTGTGGGAGCGCAGGCACGGCACCGACATCCACAAGGAGCGCTGGCCCGAGGCCGACCCCGAGCTGGCCAAGCCCGACTCGGTCACGCTGGTGGTGCAGGTCAACGGCAAGGTCCGCGACCGCTTCGAGGTGCCGCCTGACATCGGAGCCGACGACGCTGAGCGGTTGGCCCTGTCCTCTGCGCGCGTGCAGGAGCACTTGGGCGGGAACGAGCCCCGCAAGGTCATCGTCCGACCGCCCAACCTGGTCAACGTCGTCGCCTGAACCACCCCTTTCGGCTGTCTGGAGGACAGAGCGCGTGGAAACGACGCGCCATGTCCTCCAGATGCGGAGATACACGGGGAAAGGCGGTAACTCCGGGCCTGCCGAGGCGGTCGGACCACCGTGACCACTCTTCTCTCCCGAATCCAGCGCGCCTCGGAGCGGCCCACAGCCATCACCTTCGTCACCGGCGAGACCACGGAACGCGTGCCGTGGGCCCAGCTCCACGACGAGGCCAGGGCCATGGCCGCCGCCATGCAGGCCAGGGGGGTGAGCCCGGGGGACCACGTCGCCCTCCTGGGCCCGACCACTCGGCCGCTCGTCACCGCCGTCCAGGCGGGCTGGCTGGCCGGGGCGGCCGTCGTGGTCCTGCCCCTTCCGATGCGGCTCGGCTCGCTGGAGGAGTTCGTGGCCCAGACCCGGGCCCGCATGGCCAGCGCCGACATCACCCTGGCCGTCGTCGACCCCGACCTGGCCCCGTTCATCGAGCCCGTCCCCGGCGACCCGCCCATGGTCCTGCTGAGCGACCTGGCCAACGGCCGGGTGGGCGCCTACGAGGAGGCCAAGGTCGGCGCCGACGACCTGGCCGTCCTCCAGTTCACCAGCGGCTCGACCG
>DASYMT010000421.1:0-1749 GCA_036008925.1 Acidimicrobiales bacterium
GTTCCTCGATCACCGCGTCGGTGGCGCCGCGCACGGTGCCGATCCACTCGGCGAACTCCTCGGCGTTCGACACCGTCGCCGACAGGCACACGAGGTCGACGGTGGCTGGCAGGTGGATGATCACCTCTTCCCAGACCGCACCGCGGTACGGGTTCTGGAGGTAGTGCACCTCGTCGAGCACCACGTAGCGCAGGCCGTCGAGTGCGGCGCTGCGCGCGTAGATCATGTTGCGCAGCACCTCGGTGGTCATCACGACCACGGGCGCCTCGCCGTTGATGGCGTTGTCGCCGGTCAGCAGGCCGACGTTGTGCTGTCCGTAGCGCCGCACCAGGTCGCCGAACTTCTGGTTGGACAGCGCCTTGAGGGGCGTGGTGTAGAAGGCCTTGCGCCCCTCGGCCAGGGCCTTGTCCACCGCGTACTCGGCCACCACCGTCTTGCCCGAGCCGGTGGGCGCGGCGACCAGCACGCTGCGGCCCGCGTCGAGCGCGTCGAAGGCCTCGACCTGGAAGGGGTCGGGCTGGAAGCCCAGGGAGGCGATGAAGTCGTCGCGCACGCCCATGGGTCTAGCTCTGCCGCAACAGGGCCCGATCCAACCCTGACCGCCGCTCGGGGAGGCCCTTGCCCGACCACAGGTCGTCGCCCACCAGGAGGAGGCGCTGGCCCAACGGCGTCAGGCCCGCTCTGGCCGCCCAGACGGCCTCGGCCTGGACGAGCAGGGCCAGGCGGATGCGGGCCGACTCCTCCCGGTCCCCCTCGGGGTCGGGGGTAGCGCGGAGCCTCTCGGCCGCGGCGGTGAGGGCCCCCGGCTCGGCGCTGACGCTGGGCGTGGGGAGCCCGAGGCCGGCCACCGCCTTGAGCCAGTCGGTCCGGGGCTGCTCGGGGCGGACGGCCTGGCGCAGTTGGGGCTCGGTGGCGGGCGGGCCGGGCGGGGTGGCGGCCAGCGGCGGCCCGGGGGCCAAGCCCTCCGCCGTCCAGTTCGGCACCTCCTCGGGCAGGCGGACCTCCAGGTCGGGGTGGGCGGGCTCGGCCAGGCGAGGCTTGACCAGAGCGTGGCCCCGGTCGAAGACCCGGTCGCCCAGGGCTCGGAGCCTGCGGGCCAGCAGGTCGAGCTGGGTGCGCAGGCCCGCCGACGCGCCGGCATTGTCGACCATGGCGCGGTACACGTTCACCGACTCGATGTAGAGCTGGGCCGAGTCGAGGTAGAGGCCCTTGACCCGCTTGTCGTAGGGATAGGGCTTGAGGTCCTGGAGGCGGGTGCGGATGTCGAGGAACTGGGCGTGGCGGGCGTCAAGCTCGGCCCGGAACTGCTCGGTGGGGCGGGTCCCCTCCTGCCACTCGCGGGCGCCCTTGGCCAGCTCGATGACGTTCTGGGTCAGGTCGGCGCCTCCGAAGGAGGCGTTGGCGTCGGCGTCCCACTCGGCCGCGGTGGGCTGGTCGAGCGGGCTCACGTCGGCCACCCGGCTGATGCCGAAGACGATGGCCCCGACCACGGCCACGGCCGCGGCGGCGAGAAGGATGGCCTGCCTCATCGCTTGAGGGGCCTCACCGTTGGGACAGGGTCATCGTTTGAGGAGTCGGCCGATGCCCACCGAGCCCACGTAGAACAGGCACATCGGCCCGGCCATGGCCAGCAGCGAGTAGGGGTCCTGGCTGGGGGTGATGACCGCGGCCACGGCGAAGATCACGACCACCGCGGGGCGCCACCAGCCCAACAGTTGGCGGCTGGTGAGGACCCGGGCCAGTTGCAGG
>DASYMT010000422.1:0-4479 GCA_036008925.1 Acidimicrobiales bacterium
TGCACCTGCACGCCACCGACGTGCCCGGCGAGTGGCTGGTCTCGTTCGAAGGCGGCGTGGTCGACGTGCAGCGGGGCCATGCCAAGGGCGACGCCGCGCTGCGGGGCACGGCATCGGACCTGTTCTTGTTCTTGTGGGGCCGGGCGGGGCCCGACGCGCTGGAGGTCTTCGGCGACCCCGCCGTGGTCGAGGCCTGGCGCCAGGTGAAGTTCTAACGCCGCTTCCTGGCCCGCCGGGCACGGCTCGCTCTCCCGTGCTGGTCGCCGGTCTGGCCCGTCGCCCGACCCGCTCTCGCCTCGCCGCAGCCCGCCGCAGCCGCCGCAGCCCGGCCTACCCGCCCGTGCCCTCGGCCTCGTGCCCCTCAAGCGGCTCGACCAACTGGGGCCCGTTGTTCTGCACGCTGTTGACCTCCAGGCTCACCGGATAGAGCTCCAGCAGGTCGTCGGGCGCGGGGACCAGCAGCTTCTCCAGCGCGTCCACGTCGTCGTTGGCCGGGTCGAGCCAGGTGTCCCACACCTCAGGCGGCAGCACCACCGGCATGCGGTTGTGGATCGGCGCGAGCAGGCCGTTGGGCTCGGTGGTGATGATCGTGCACGACTTGAGCCACTCGGCCGACCCCGGGTCCTCGGCCTCCAGCGCCCGGTCCTTCCACACCTCCCACAGGCCCGCCAGGGCCAGCGGGGACCCGTCCCGGGCCCGGATGAAGAAGGGCTGCTTCTTGCGGCCCTTACCCATGTCCTTCCACTCGTAGAAGCCGTCGGCCGGGATGATGCAGCGCCGCTTGCCGAGGATGCGGCGAAACGACGGCTTGTCCTTCACCGTGTCGGCCCGCAGGTTGATCATGCGGTTGCCGATGGAGCGGTCCTTGGCCCAGCTCGGCACCAGGCCCCAGTGGAAGGTGCCCAACTGCCGCTGCCCGTCCTTGGACACGGCCACGGCCACCACGTCGTTCGTGGGGGCCACGTTGTAGTTGGCCTCGGCCAACGGCGCGGCGTCGCCGGGGACCTTCACCTCCTCGACCCGGAAGGCCTCGGCCAACTGCGCGGCCGGCGTGGCCGACACGAAGCGCCCGCACATCAGCCCGAGCCCGGGCCCGCGGCGCAGGCCTCCTCCACCGACGCGCAGATGGGCACCACCCGGTCGAGGTTGGTGATCTCGAAGACCCGCCGGACCCGGGCCGCGGTGACCACCAGCTTGAGGTGGCCGTCGTGGGCCCGGACCCGTTTGTAGGCCGCCACCACCGCGCCCATGCCGGTGGAGTCGAGGAACTCGGTGGCCGACAGGTCGACCACGATCTCGGTCACGCCCCCGGCCACCAGATCGAGCAGCCGGGCCTTCAACTGGGGGGCGGTGGCCAGGTCGACCTCGCCCCGCACGGCCACCACCGTGCAGCCCGCCCGCTCGCCCACCTCGATCCCGAACCCGCCCACATCCTCCATCCCCGCAAACGCTACCCCTCCCCGCCCCCTGAAACCTCAGATCGGAATCCGACCGTTTCCGGCCGGATTCCACCTCAGCGTTTCAGGTGTACGGCGCTCCACCCGGGCGACGGGCCGGCGCGACGGGCCAGTCCGCGAATGGGTCGACGGCCCGGTCGACGTAGATGTCACACCCCCGGCGTACCCTCCCTCCCGATGCCTGAAGTCCTGACCGCCGACGCCGGCCCCCCGGCCGTGCACCTGCTCCAGCAGGTCATCGCGTCGCGCAAGGCGGGCGACCCCTTGGCCCCCGTCACCGTGGTGGTCCCCTCCAACTACGCGGGCCTCTCCCTGCGCCGGAAGCTGGCCGCCGTCCCCCCCGGCCTGGCCAACGTCGGGTTCCTCGCCCTGGCCCGCCTGGCCGAGCTGCTCGGCGCCCCCAGCCTGGCCCAGGCCGGTCGCCGCCCCCTCTCCCCCGCCGTGCTGGCCCATGCCATGCGGGGGGCCCTGGCCGCCGACCCCGGCGTGTTCAAAGAGGTGGCCGCCCACCCGGCCACCGAGCGCGCCCTGGTCCGGGCCTACACCGACCTGCGGGCCCTCGGCCCACCCGCCCTCGAAGCCCTGTCCCGCCGCAGCGAGCGGGTGGCCGACGTGGTGCGCCTCGTCCTGGCTGTGCGCGCCCGCCTGGCCCCCAACTGGTACGACGCCCACGACCTCCTCCAGGCCGCGGCCCGAGCGGTGCGGACCGGCCCCGCGGCGGCGCTGGCCGACGTAGGCCACGTGGTGGTCTACGGGCCCCGGCGCCCTTCCCCCGCCGAAGCGGGCCTGCTCGACGCGCTCGGCGACCGGGCCACCGTGGTCGAGGCGCGGGTCGACCGAGCCGCCCCCCTCGCGGCCGACGAGGTGGTCGGCGCGCCCGACCCCGACCAGGAGGTGCGGGCCGCCCTGCGCGGGGTCATGGCCCGGCTCGAGCGAGGCGTGCCCCTGCACCGCATGGCCGTTCTGCACCCCGGCACCGGGCCCTATCCCCTGCTCGTCAGCCAGCACCTGGCCGCCGCGGGCATCCCGGCCAACGGCCCGGCCGTGCGCAGGCTGCGGGACCTGGTGGCGGGCGTGGCCCTGCTCGGCCTCCTGCGCCTGCCCGAGGGCGGCTGGCATCGCGAGGACGTGATCGCCTGGCTGTCGGCCGCGCCCGTGCTCGACCAGGCCGGGCGGGTGGTCCCGGCCAGCGGGTGGGACGACGTCTCCCGTTTGGCCGGCGTCATCGAGGGCATCGACCAGTGGCAGGACCGCCTTTCCCGGTTCGAGTCGGCCATGGCCGAGGAGCTGGCCGCGCTGGGCGAGGCCGAAGAGGACGAGTCGGGCCACCGGTCCCGGTCCAGGCTGGAGCGCAACCGGGAGCGGGCCGAGGGCCTGCGCCGCTTCATGGGCGAGCTGGGGGCGGCGGCCGACCCGGCCGGGCGCACCACCTGGGCCGCCTATGCCTCGTGGGCGGCCGGGCTGCTCGACCGCTACCTGGGCGGCGAGGCCCGCCACGGGGGCTGGCCCGAGGCCGAGCAGGAGGGATGGCGCAGTGTCCGGGGCGCGCTGGACGCCTTGGCGGGGCTGGACGCCGTGGCCCGGGGCGAGCCGGTCGAGCCCGCCACCTTCCTGCGGGCCCTCGACCAGCAGCTCGACGCGGCCGCGGGAAGGCTCGGCACCTTCGGCGACGGCGTGTTCGTGGGCCCGCTCACCGCGGCTCGGGGCACCGACTTCGCCACCGTCTTCGTGCTGGGCCTGGCCGAGGGCACCCTGCCCGCCCCTGACCGCCACGACGCCCTCCTGCCCGCCGACGCGGCCACCACAGAAGGGTCCGATGCGGGCCACGACAACGGCCCCGAGGCAGAGCACGACCCGGTGGCAGAGCACGACCCGGTGGCCGAGGACCAGGAGGACCTGTTGGCTGCCCTGGCCGCCGCCCCTGAGCGGGTCCTGCTCTGGCCCCGTCTCGACCCCCGCCGGGGCCGCGAGCGCCTGCCCTCGCGCTGGCTGGCCGACGTGCCCGCCGACCGGCACCGCACGATCGAGTCGTTCGCCGCGGGCGCGGCCGCGGCCCACCCCGCGGACACCCCCCTCTCCCTGGCCGACTACGACCTCGCCTCCCTGGCCCGTTGGAGCAACGCAGGGGGCCGGGCCGCCGACCACTTCCTCGTGGGCGAGTTGCCCCGCCTGGCCACGGGCCTCGAAGCCGCCGCGGCCCGCACCAGCCCCCGCCTCACCCGCTTCGACGGCCTGGTGGGGGCCGACGCCAGTGCGGCGGCCGGGCTCGGCGCGGTCATGTCCCCCACCAGCCTGGAGGTCTATGCCGCCTGCCCCATGCGCTACCTCCTGCGCCAGGTGCTGCGGATCGCCGCCCCCGACAAGCCCGAGGAGATCCTGCGCCTCCGCCCCATCGACAAGGGCACGCTGGTCCACGGCGTCCTCGAGCGCTACGTCCGCACCCTGCTCGACGGCCAGCCCCGGGACCTGGGCCGCCTGCTGGCCATCGCCCATCAGGCCTTTGCCGAGATCGAGTCGCGGGGCCTCACCGGCAAGCCCCTCTACTGGCGCTATGAGCGCGAGCTGCTGCTGCGGGAGCTCCGCCGCTTCCACGACGAGGACCGCCTCAGCCCCATCGCGGCCGAGCTGGCCTTCGGCATGGACGGCGAGGCCCCGGTGACGGTGGCCCTGGACGACGGGCGGGCGCTGCGCTTCCGGGGCTCGGCCGACCGGGTCGATACCGATCCGGCCGCGCACGACGCACTCGTGGTCACGGACTACAAGACGGGCGGCCTGACCGACTACGAGGACCTGCGCCGCAACGCCGAGGTCGACCCCGTCGACCGGGGCCGCAAGCTCCAGCTCCCCCTCTACGCCCTGGCCGCGGCCGACCGCCACCCCACCGACCAGCCGGTGCGGGCCCGCTACTGGTTCACGTCGGAGCGGGGGCGCTTCGAGTCGATCGGCTACCCGGTCGACGAGCGGGTGCTGGCCCGCCTGCGCGAGGTGCTGGCTGTGGTGGCCGACGGCATCGCCAACGGGG
>DASYMT010000423.1:0-2479 GCA_036008925.1 Acidimicrobiales bacterium
CTTCACCTTGGAGACGCCGGTGGCGGCCATGCGCAAGGTGTCCTACGACCTCGACCTGCACCTGCCCCTCACCTTGGCCGACGGGTCCACCATGTCGGCCCTGGAGATCCAGTGGGAGTACTTCGACCTGGCCCGCAAGTACGCCGAGGACCGGGGCCTGGAGGCGCTCGGCCCGTCGGGCGACGAGGTGCTGCGGCGGTGGGAGTCGGTGCTGTCGGGCCTGGAGACCGACCCCATGTCGCTGGCCGACCAGCTCGACTGGGTGGCCAAGTACCGCCTCATCAACGGGTACCGCGAGCGCCACGGCCTGTCGTGGACGGACCACAAGCTGGCGGCCATGGACCTCCAGTACCACGACATGCGGCCCGAGCGGTCGCTGTTCGCCAAGTTGGGGATGCAGCGGCTGGTGACCGAGGAGCAGGTCCAGACCGCGCTGACCGAGCCGCCCCGCGACACCCGCGCGTATTTCCGGGGCAAATGCCTCCAGAAGTGGGCATCCTCGGTGGCGGCCGCCAACTGGGATTCACTGGTGTTCGACCTGGGTGGCGATCCGCTGCGCCGGGTAGCGATGATGGAACCCCTCAGAGGTACGGCCGAGTTGGTCGATAGCTTGTTCGAAGGATGTTCGAGCCCAGCAGAGCTGCTGGAGCGTCTGGGCTCATAGGAGGCAGTAAGAACTTCATGGCAGAACGAGAGCTGAAGAAGAAGCCGGCACAGACCCGGGAGGCCGACGAGGTCGTCGAGGCCGCGCCCGCCGAGTCGAAGCAGGGCGAGAAGATCAAGGCCGAGCTGGACGAGTTGCTCGACGAGATCGACGAGGTGCTCGAGGAGAACGCCGAGGAGTTCGTCCGCTCCTACGTCCAAAAGGGCGGCCAGTAGCGGGGACGGGGAAGTGGGCGGGCTAACGTCCGGCCCACCATGAGCCTGCCCATCTTCGGATCTACGGACGACCCGGGCCCCAACTTCGCCGAGCTGCTCCGTCGGCTCCACGGCGACCCCCAGCCCTTCACCGTCGACGACGACTTCGCCGTCACCCACGGCACCACCATCACCGCCCTGCGCTACGCCGACGGCGTGGTGATGGCGGGCGACCGCCGGGCCACGGCCGGGTCCTCCATCGCCCACCGGGCCATGGAGAAGGTCCACCCGGCCGACCGCTGGTCGGGCGTGGCCATCGCGGGCGCAGCGGGCTTCGCCCTGGAGATGGTCAAGCTCTTCCAGCTCCAGCTCGAGCACTACGAGAAGGTCGAGGGGAGCGTGCTCAGCCTGGAGGGCAAGGCCAACCAGCTCGCCGCCATGGTGCGCCAGAACCTGCCCATGGCCATGCAGGGCCTCGTCGTCATCCCCCTCTTCGCGGGCTTCGACCTGCGCCGGGGGACAGGCCGGATCTTCACCTACGACGCCACCGGCGGCCGCTACGAGGAGACCGACTTCCACGCCGACGGCTCCGGCGGCCGCGACGCCCGCACCGCCATCAAGCTCCAGTGGACCACCGACCTCGACCGGGCCGCCGCCATCGAGCTGGCCGTCGAGGCCCTGTACGAGGCGGCCGACGAGGACTCGGCCACCGGCGGCCCCGATGCAGTACGGGGCATCTACCCGACGGTGGCCACCATCACCGCGGAGGGCTACGAGGCGGTGCCGGAGGCCGAGGTGGCCGAGCGCTTCGCCGCCCTCATCCAACGACGCACCGCAAGGGGGGTGCGGCGCTGATGTCCATGCCCTTCTACGTCGCCCCCGAGCAGTTGATGAAGGACAAGGCCGACTACGCCCGCAAGGGGATCGCCCGGGGCCGCGCCCTGGTGGCCACCACCTACGCCCAGGGCGTCCTGCTGGCGGCCGAGAACCCGTCGCGCACCCTGCACAAGGTCAGCGAGATCTACGACCGCATCGCCTTCGCGGGCGTGGGCAAGTTCAACGAGTTCGACTCGCTGCGAGTGGCGGGCGTGCGCCACGCCGACACCAAGGGCTACGCCTACAGCCGGGAGGACGTCGACGCCCGCTCGCTGGCCAACGCCTACGCCCAGCTCATCGGCCAGGTCTTCACCCACGACATGAAGCCCATGGAGGTGGAGATCCTGGTGGCCGAGGTCGGCGCGCCCACGTCGGGCGGCGAGGGCGACCAGCTCTACCACATCCTCTACGACGGCACGGTGTTCGACGAGGACCGCTTCATCGTCCTGGGCGGCGAGGCCGACGCCATCAGCGCACGCATGGACGCGGCCTACCAGCCGGGCCTGGCCCTGGGCGACGCGCTGAAGGCGGCCACCAGCGCGCTGGCAGGCCCGGAGCGCACCCTGGCCGTGAGCGACCTGGAGGTGGCGGTGCTCGACCGCAGCCAGGAGCGCCGGGCCTTCCGCCGCATCACCGACGACGAGCTCGGCACCCTCCTCGCCTGAGTTCCCCGACCGCTTTGGTCGCGCTCACGTCGGCATACCGACGTCAGCGCGACCAGAAGAGACGACGGCCGTGTAACCCG
>DASYMT010000424.1:0-3234 GCA_036008925.1 Acidimicrobiales bacterium
CCGGACGCAGGCGTCGAGGCCGCCGCCGGGGGCCTCGAGCAGCTCGACGGAGCCGCCGTCGTGCTCCACCAGGCGTTGCACGATCGACAGCCCCAACCCTGACCCGCCGAGCTGGGACCGGCCCTCCGACGAGCGCCAGAAGCGGGCGAAGGCGGCCGCCCGCTGCTCGGGGGTCATACCGGGCCCCTCGTCGAGCACGTGCAACTCGACGAGAGCGGGCGCCGCCCCCGGGCCGGCGGCGACAACAGCCGCAGCCTGGACGGTGACCACCGATCCGGGCGGCGCGACCTCGACGGCGTTGGCCACCAGGTTGTCGATCACCTGCTCCAGGTGGCCGGGCGTGGCCAGGACGAACAACGACCCAGCGCCAGTAACAGAACCAGCACTACTACCAGCGTCGGTGACAAGCGAGACCGAGCGCTCTTCGATCAGCGGCCCCCAACGCGACGCCGACTCGGCCACGACGGCGGTGAGGTCGACGGGGGCGCGGACGACCGATTGTCCTTCGGCCCGGGCCAAGGCGAGCAGTCCGTCGACCAGCCGGGACAGTCGGTGCACCTCGGCGATGGCGGCTTCGACGTCTTCCAAAGGCCCAGCCCCCGCCCCGCCAGCGCCAGCCGCGGCCCCGCCAGCCCCGGCCCCGCCAGCCAAAGCCAACTCCGCCTCCATGTTCTCCAACCGCAGCCTGAGCGCGGCCAGTGGGGTGCGGAGCTGATGCGACGCGTCGGCCGCGAACCGGCGCTGCTGGTCGACCAAGCCTTGCAGCTTCGACGCCGTCTCGTTGAAGGACCGGGCCAGCACCTGCAGTTCAGGCGGCCCCTCGGGCA
Source organism: Acidimicrobiales bacterium (assembly GCA_036008925.1). Taxonomy (GTDB): domain Bacteria; phylum Actinomycetota; class Acidimicrobiia; order Acidimicrobiales; family JAUTXP01; genus DASYMT01. The sequence continues at coordinate 828 of DASYMT010000424.1, forward strand.
CGGCGACGCGGGTGTCGAGCTGGCCGTCGCCCAACCGGACGGCCGCCTCCTCCAGCTCTCGCACCGGCCGGGTGACCGAGCGGGCCAGTTGAATCGACAGCAGCATCACGAAGGCCAGCACAGTCAGTCCCACCGCGCCCAGCACGATCCAGCCTCGCAGCACCCGCGCGTCCACAAACGACTCCGGATACGTGATCCGCACCGCCCCCCGCACCTCGCGCCCCGACGCCACCGGCGTGGCCACATAGAGCAGGTCCGTCTTCAGCGACGACGAGTACCGGTGCCCGACCGCCTCCCGACCGGCCAACGCGGCGGCGACCTCGGGCCGTGAGAGGAAATTGCGCACCCCGTCCCGCAACGGCTCCGAGTCGGCCTGGGCATCGCCCTTGGCGTCGACGATCACCACCCGCCCGCCCGTGCGCAGCCGGTACTGGTCGGCCAGCGCCTGCAGCCTGATGCCCCGCCCCGTCTGCAGCGTCTCCTCGGACGCCAGCGCGAGGGCGGCCGCGTCGCGCCGGACGCCGGCCCGCAGCGTCGACCGCTCGAAGCGGGCGAACGTGATGCCGAGCGGGACTTCGAGGACGATGAGGATGAACGCAGTGAGCGTGAGGTACCCGAGCAGCAGGCGGCGGGTCACCGGACCGGTTGCAGCTTGAACCCCACGCCGCGGACCGTCTCGATCCACCCCGGGTCGCCCAGCTTTTTGCGGATCGACGCCACGTGCACGTCAAGCGTCTTGGTCGGCCCGTACCACGGGTGCCCCCACACCCGCTCCATGATCTGCTGCCGCTCGAACACCGCACCCGGGTCCTGGGCCAGCACGGCCAGCAGGTCGAACTCCTTGGGAGTGAGCTCGACGACCTCGCCGGCCATCTCCACCCGCCGGGTGCGCCGGTCCAAGGTCAGCGCGCCGACCTGCACAGCACCGGGCTCGGCCTTGGCCGACGGGCCGCGCCTGCGGGTCACCGCCCGGATGCGGGCCACCAGCTCGCGGAACCCGAACGGCTTCACCACGTAGTCGTCGGCCCCCAACTCCAGGCCGACCACGCGGTCGATCTCGTCGGACCGGGCGGTGAGGAACACGATCGGCACCTCGGACCGGGCCCGGATGCGCCTGCACACCTCATATCCGTCGATATCGGGCAGGCCCAAGTCGAGCAGCACGATGTCGGGCTCGGCCGCCTCGACCGCCGCCGTACCGGTCGCCACCCAGTTGACCTTGAAGCCCTCGCGCTCCAGTCCCTTCAACAGCGGCTGGGCGATGGCCTCGTCGTCCTCGACCAGCAGCACGTCCACGCGGACCAACGTAGCGGTCGGCCTACCGGTTACTCGGCGGGTCTTTGCCATCTTTGCCAAACCTTGGCTGTCATTCCGACGGCGCCGGGCCGACGCTTACTGCATGGCTCAGCGCAAAGCGGCGGCACTTGCGGCTGCGATCTCCCTATCGGCCATGACCGCGGCAGTGGCGGTCGGCGCCAACTTCGGCCTCTTCGGCTTGACCGGCCACCAACAGCAGGTCGGCAACTTCACGCCCGTGACCGTGACTTCGGCCGAGCCGGAGCAGGCCGGCACCACGCCCGCTCAGGCAACGGCCCCGGAGGCACAAGCGGTCGACCCCGCCCCGCCGCCCCAGCCCGCGGCACCCAGGCCCCAGCCCGCCACCGCTCCGGCGCCGGCGGCCGCCCCCCGCCCCGCCGCGGCAGCGACCACGCCGGCCACGGTCGACGACCACCACGGCGGCCGGGACGACGACGACGATCATCCTGACGACCATGGCCGGAACCGGGGCCGCGGCGGGGGCGGCGGCGATGACGACTGACGCGGCCGGTACCACCGACCCGGCCGGCACCGACCCGACCGGTACCACCGACACGGCCGACGCCGCCGACGCCGCGACAACGCACACGGCCGACGCCACCGACACGGCCGACGCCACCGACACGGCCGACGCCGCCGACGCCACGGACGCGGCGACAACGCACACGGCCTACGCCGCCGACGCCGGGACAACGCGGACCCCGACGGCCGACGCCATGGCCGAGCGGGCCCGTCGACTGGCCGAGCGGCGGGCGGGAGCACCCGCGGCGGCCAACGCGAAGCAGGGGCACAACGCCAAGCAGGGGCGCAACGCGAAGCGGGGACACAAGGCCGAGGCGTCGCGCATCCTCACCGTGGGGGTCAGCGTCTCGACCGCCTTCGTCCTGGTGGCGGCCATGGCCATGGCCAACCCCCGGACCACGACGGCCGCCCTCACGGGCCCTTCGGCCGCCACCGCTGCTGAGCCTGCCCCGCAGCAGCCGGTGGCGGCCGCTCCACCACCGCCCACAGCGACCACGCCAACGACCAGGCCAACGACGGCAGCACCCGCGCCGCCGACCGCAACCCCTCGCGCCGCGGCGCGGGCGAC
>DASYMT010000425.1:0-2548 GCA_036008925.1 Acidimicrobiales bacterium
GTGGCGGTCCGCCTGCCGGGGGCCGTCACGTCCAACGCTCCCGGCCGGGCGGGCAACGGGGCGGAGTGGAAGCCGTCGCTCGGGGAGCAGGTGGTGCTCACCGCGGCCTCTGAGCAGTGGAACACCAAGAACCTGGCCTTCGCCGCCCTGGCCCTCCTGTCCGCCCTCGCCCTCCTCACAACGCTCGCCCTCCTCACCCTCCGCTCTTCCTGAACCTCAACCCCCCAGCCCCCGCCGAAACCTCAGATCGCAATCCGACCAGAAATGGTCGGTTTTCGCTTCAACGTTGGCCACAGGGGCCACAGGGGGCTGGGCTCGGGGCCGGTCCACGTTGTTGTTACACCCCCTTCGTACAGTGGCCGACGTGCCCAAGCTGCGAACCATCCACCGCTGCACCGACTGCGGGAACGCCTCTCCCCGCTGGTCCGGCCGGTGCGGCGCGTGCGGGGCCTGGAACACGCTCATCGAGGAGGTCGACGAGGCCCGCCCGCCCGCCGCCGCCCTCACCATCGGGGACCGGCCCGTCCCCCTGGCCGATGTCGACTTGGCCGAGTGGGCGCCCGTCCCCACCGGTATCGCCGAGTTCGACCGCGTCCTGGGCGGCGGGCTCGTCCCCGGATCGGCCACCGTCGTCGGGGGCGAGCCCGGCATCGGCAAGTCCACCCTGCTCCTACAGGCGCTGTCGTCCCTTGCGGCCCGGGGCCGGCGGTGCCTGCTGGTCACGGCCGAAGAGTCCAAGCAGCAGGTCAAGCTCAGAGCCGAGCGCCTGGGGGCGCGCAGTCCGAACCTGTGGCTGGTGGCCGAGACGTCGCTGCCGGGCGTGTTGGCCGCGCTGGGCGAGGTCGAGCCCGACGTGGTGGTGGTCGACTCCATCCAGACCGTCCACGACCCCGATCTGGGATCGGCGCCCGGCTCGGTGGCGCAGGTGCGGGAGTGCGCCCACCAACTGGTGCGGGTGGCCAAGGAGCGCGGGCTCACCACCGTGCTGGTCGGCCACGTCACCAAAGAGGGCACGCTGGCCGGGCCGCGGGTGCTCGAGCACCTGGTCGACACCGTGCTGTCCTTCGAGGGCGAGCGCCACCACGCCCTGCGCCTGCTGCGGGCGGCTAAGCACCGGTTCGGGCCCACCGGCGAACTGGGCCTCTTCGAGATGGCCGACGACGGGCTGCGAGGGGTGCCGGACCCCAGCGGGCTGTTCCTGGGCGACCGGCGCGAGGGCGTCCCCGGGTCGGTGGTGGTGCCCGCCTTGGAGGGGCAGCGGCCGCTGCTGGTGGAGATCCAGTCGCTGGTGGCCTCCTCGGCCCTGGCCATGCCCCGGCGCTCGGCCCAGGGGCTCGACAGCGGCCGGCTGTCGCTGCTGATCGCGGTGCTCGACCGGCGGGTGGGGCTGTCGCTGGCGGGGGCCGACGTGTTCGCCAGCGCGGTGGGCGGGGCCAAGGTGGTGGAGCCCGCAGCCGACCTGGCCGTGGGTCTTGCCTTGGCCTCGGCCCTCACCGGCCAGGCCTTGCCCCCCGAATTGGTGGCCTGCGGCGAGGTCGGCCTGGGCGGCGAGGTCCGGCAGGTGGGGCAGACGGCCCGGAGGCTGGCCGAGGCGGCTCGGCTGGGCTTTCGCACCGCGGTGGTGCCCGCGTCGGCGCCCGAGGTGCCCGCGGGCATGCAGGCCATCCGGGTGCGCAGCCTGGCCGAGGCGGTGCAGCAGTTGGGACTTCGGCCATCAGGAGGGGCCGGGAGCCAATAGAATTCAAAGCGATGCTCGCCCGCAGAAGCGCGGCCATGATCGAGGCGCTGGCGGCCGTGGCGCCCGGAAGGCCTCTGCGCGAGGGGCTCGACCGCATCCTCCAAGCCAGCATGGGCGCGCTGATCGTGGTCGGCGACGGGGCGGACGTGCTCGCCATCTGCTCGGGCGGCTTCCTGCTCGACGCCGAGTTCACGCCCCAGCGCCTGTCGGAGCTGGCCAAGATGGACGGGGCCATCATCTTGGCCCCCGACGCCAGCCGCATCGCCCGGGCCAACGTCCACCTGGTGCCCAACCCCAACGTGCCCACCACCGAGACGGGGACCCGGCACCGCACGGCCGAGCGGGTGGCCCGCTCCATCGACGTGCCGGTCATCTCGGTGTCCGAGGACATGTCGGTCATCGCCGTCTACCGCAACGACCTCAAGCACCCGCTCGAGCCCATCCCCCGGCTCGTCAACCGGGCCAACCAGGCCTTGCAGACTCTGGAGCGCTACAAGAACCGGCTCGACACAGTGAGCGGAGCGCTCAGCGCGCTGGAGGTCGAGGACCTGGTCACCTTGCGGGACGTGGTGACCGTGCTCCAGCGGGCCGAGATGGTGCGGCGCATCGCCGAGGAGATCGACGGCTACATCGTCGAGTTGGGGACGGACGGCCGCCTGGTCCTGCTCCAGTTGGAGGAGCTGCTGGGCGGAGTGGAGGACGACCGCCGCCACGTCATCAAGGACTACTTCCACGACGACGGGCGCTGGCGGCTCGACCAGGCCCTGGAGCGGCTGTCCGACCTGTCGACCGAGGACCTGCTTGACCTCA
>DASYMT010000426.1:0-4314 GCA_036008925.1 Acidimicrobiales bacterium
GGTGCGGTCGAGGTCGGGCACGGCGAAGCTGATCGACGTGCCGAAGAGCAGGCCGCTGCTCACCTCCTTGGGCCGCTGGTCCACCGTGCTGGCCGAGTAGACGTTCTGGGAGCCGAGGGCCCGCACCAGCACGCGGGAGTACAGCGCGCCAGACAGGTTGTGCACGCTCGGGTTGCCCAGGTAGACGGCCACCGCGTTGCGGCCGTGCTCCTCGATCAGGGGCGTGAGCCGGCGCTCGACCTCGGCGAAGGCCTCGTCCCACGACGCCGGTTGCAGCATCCCTGCCGCGTCTCTGACCAGCGGGGTGCGCAGGCGGTCGGGGTCGTCATGGAGCTGCTTGAGGGTGGAGCCCTTGGGGCAGACATAGCCGTGGCTGAACACGTCGTCCATGTCGCCCCGGATTCGGCCGATCGAGCCGTCGTCCTCCACGGCGATCTCCAGGCCACAAGTGGCCTCGCACAGCGGGCAGGTGCGGTAGGCGAGGGCGGTCATCCCCCCACACTCGCGCGAAGCCCGTCCACCTCGCGTTTCCACAGGGACAGTGCCTGTGGAAATCAGGGATGGAGGCGTTGGCGCAGGACGTATTGGAGGATGCCGCCGTGCCGGTAGTACTCGGCCTCTTTCGGCGTGTCGATGCGCAGGCGCACGGTGAAGCGGCGGTCGTCGGCCGCCACCGTGAGCTGCCGGGGCAGGTCGGCCAGGCCCGCGATGGAGAAGGCCTCCCGGCCCGTCAGCCCCAGCGACTCGGCCGTCTCGCCGTCGGCGAACTGCAACGGCAGCACGCCCATGCCGATCAGGTTCGACCGGTGGATGCGCTCGAAGCTCTCGGCCAGCACGGCCCGCACCCCGAGCAGCGCGGTGCCCTTGGCCGCCCAGTCGCGCGACGAGCCCGACCCGTACTCCTTGCCCGCCAGCACCACGAGCGGCACGCCCTCGGCCCCGTAGCGCATGGCTGCGTTGTAGATCGTGGTCTGCTCGCCGTCGGGCAGGTGCACAGTGACGCCGCCCTCGGTGCCGGGCGCCAGCTTGTTGCGGAGCCGGTTGTTGGCAAAGGTGCCCCGGATCATCACCTCGTGGTTGCCCCGCCGGGACCCGTACGAGTTGAACTCCTCGGGGGGCACGCCGTGCTCGACCAGCCAGCGCCCAGCGGGGGAGCCCTTGCCGATGGTGCCGGCCGGGGAGATGTGGTCGGTGGTCACGCTGTCGCCCAGCACGGCCAGCACCCGGGCGCTCGCGATGTCGGCCACGGCGGCCGGCTCGGCGGGCATGCCGTCGAAGTACGGCGGCTTGCGGATGTAGGTGGACGACGGGTCCCACTCGAAGCGGGCGCCCTCGGGGACCTCCAACGAGTTCCACCGCTCGTCGCCCGCGAAGACCTCGGCGTACGTCTTGCGGAACATGTCGGAGCGCACCGCGTCGGCGATGACGGCGTCGACCTCGGTGCTCGACGGCCAGATGTCGCGCAGGTAGACAGGCTCGCCGTCGGCCCCCGACCCGATGGGGTCGTTGAGCAGGTCCACGTCCATCGACCCGGCCAGCGCGTAGGCCACGACCAGCGGGGGCGAGGCCAGGTAGTTCATGCGCACGTCGGGGTTGATGCGGCCCTCGAAGTTGCGGTTGCCCGACAGCACCGACACCACGGCCAGCCCGTTGTCGTTGACCGCGGCGCTGATCTCGGGCAGCAGCGGGCCCGAGTTGCCGATGCACGTGGTGCACCCGAACCCGACCAGGTTGAAGCGCAGCTTGTCCAGGTACGGCGTGAGGCCGGCGCGCTCGTAGTAGTCGACGACCACCTTCGAGCCCGGGGCCAGCGTGGTCTTGACCCACGGCTTCGTGGTCAGGCCCCGCTCTACGGCCTTCTTGGCCAGCAGCCCGGCCGCCACCATCACCGACGGGTTCGACGTGTTGGTGCAACTGGTGATGGCGGCGATGACGACATGGCCGTGGTCGAGCAGGAACTCGGTCCCGTCGGCCAGGCGCACGGGGACGGGCCGGTGTCCGTTCGTGGTCAGCGGGCCGCCGCCGTCGCCGTTGGCCGCCGGGGCGGCGTGGGCGTGATCCGTGTGGTCGGTGGCCGCGGGCGGGTCGCTGGCCGGGAACGACTCGGCCGACGCCTGGTCCTGCCCCGACATCTCGGGCAGCGACGACCGCAGCGCGGCCTGGTACATCGGCTTGGCCCGGTCGAGGGGCACCCGGTCCTGGGGCCTGCTCGGGCCTGCGATGGACGGCACCACGCTCGACAGGTCGAGTTCGAGGTGCTCGGAGTAGGCGGGCTCGGGCGACGACTCGTCGTGCCACAGCCCCTGCTCCTTGGCGTAGGCCTCGACCAGCGCGACCTGCCCGTCGGGCCTGCCGGTGAAGCGCAGGTACCGCAGGGTCACGTCGTCGATGGGGAAGATGGCGCAGGTCGAGCCGTACTCGGGCGACATGTTGCCGATCGTGGCCCGGTTCTCCAGGGGCAGGTCGCCCAGGCCGGGCCCATAGAACTCCACGAACTTGCCGACCACGCCGTGCGTGCGCAACAGCTCGGTGACGGTCAGCACCAGATCGGTGGCGGTCGAGCCCTCGGGCAGCGCGCCGTGCAGCTTGAAGCCGACCACCTTGGGCACGAGCATCGAGATGGGCTGGCCCAGCATGGCCGCCTCGGCCTCGATGCCGCCCACGCCCCAGCCCAGCACGCCCAGGCCGTTGACCATGGTGGTGTGCGAGTCGGTGCCGACCAGGGTGTCGGGGAAGGCATTGCCGTCGCCGTCGGTGAACACGACGGGCGAGAGGTACTCCAGGTTGACCTGGTGGCAGATGCCGGTGTTGGGGGGCACCACCCGGAAGTCGTCGAAGGCGGTCTGGCCCCAGCGCAGGAACTGGTAGCGCTCGCGGTTGCGGGCGAACTCAAGCTCGGCGTTGCGGGCGAAGGCGTCGGGGACGCCGTAGACGTCGGCCACAATCGAGTGGTCGATGACAAGCTCGGCCCGCGCCAGCGGGTTGATGCGCCCCGGGTCGCCGCCCATGTCGGCCATGGCGTCGCGCATGACGGCCAGGTCGACCACCGCGGGCACGCCGGTGAAGTCCTGCATGAGGATGCGGGCCGGGGTGAAGGCGATCTCCCGCTCGTCTTCTGCGTTGCCCGTGTTGCCGCCGTCCCAGGCCGCGAGGGCGGCGATGTCGTCGGCGGTGACGGTGACGCCGTCCTCGGTGCGCAGCAGGTTCTCGAGCAGGACCTTGAGCGAGTAGGGGAGGCGGTCGATGCCCGGGCCCGCCTGGTCGAGCCGCCAGATGCGGTACGACCGGCCGGCCACGTCGAGGGTGTCGGGGTGTGCCATGCCGAGAGTCTCTACCCCGCCGCGCCGGTACCGTGACGGCGTGCGCACCATCCGCTCCACCAACCCGGCCCGCCTCGACGAAGTGGTGGGCGAATTCGACGCGGCCGACGCCGAGGGCTTCGTGGCCGCCTGCCGTTCGGCCCGCGAGGCCCAGCGGGCGTGGGCCGCCGTGCCCGCCCCGGCCCGGGGACGGGTGATCGCCTCGGTGGGCAGGCTGGTGGAGGCCAACTTCGAGGCCCTGGCCGCGCTGGTGACCGACGAGATCGGCAAGCCGCGGGCCGAGGCCAGGGGCGAGGTGCAGGAGATCGTCGACACGTGCGACTTCTTCCTGGGCGAGGGCCGCCGGCTGTACGGCCAGACGGTGCCGAGCGAGATGCCCGACAAGGTGCTGATGACCCGGCGCAGGCCGGTGGGCGTGGCCGCGGTGATCACCGCGGGCAACTTCCCGGTGGCCGTGCCCTCGTGGTACCTGGTGCCCGCCCTGCTGTGCGGCAACGCCGTGGTGTGGAAGCCCGCCGACTACGCGCCCGCCTCGGCCGATGCGCTCTACCGGCTGTTCGTGGCTGCGGGCGTGCCTTCTGGCGTGCTGCATCTCGTGCAGGCCGACGGGGCCGTCACCGGGGCGGGGCTGGAGGCGGCCCTGGAGGCGGGGCTGGTCGACAAGGTCGGGTTCACCGGGTCCACCGCAGTGGGCCGCTCGATCGGGGCGCTGTGCGGCCGGCACCTGCAGTCGGCCTGCTTGGAGCTGGGCGGCAAGAACCCCATGGTGGTGTGGTCGGACGCCGATCTGGACCTGGCCGTGGAGGGCGCGCTGTTCGGCGGGTTCGGCACGGCCGGGCAGCGGTGCACGTCACTGGGCACCGCCATCGTGCACGAGTCGGTCCACGACGAGTTCCTGGCCCGGCTGGTCTCGGCCGTGTCGGCCGCTCGGATCGGCGACCCCCGGCAGGACGTGCTCTACGGGCCCATGCTCGACCAGAAGTTCGCCGACGGC